>JAGDCE010000106.1 GCA_017958705.1 Clostridia bacterium | reverse complement strand
AGTCTCATGGTCACCGACGTCGCGGTCAATATCAACCCGTTTATTATAAATTGCTTAACCAGCTTCAAATTTATTTACCGTACCGATACAGAATTGATTTTTATATTGTTCAAATTATTGTATTGCAAAGCAATAGATTTTATGATAAAATCAAAAATATACAGCACTTCGGTGCTTTATCCAACTGAAAGGTCAATCAGATAATGAAGAAACTCTCCCTGTTATCGCTGATAATTGCCGCGTTGTTTATGATCACGTCGTGCAACATCATAATCAACACGCCGGACACGTCCTCCGATACAACGACTGAGGTCATACCGGAGGAAACGTACGCTCACTCGAATATGGTGACGGCGCCGCTCGACGATATAGTAGCGACGACCGAGATGCAGCAGTTTCCCGTTTCCACATTCAAATACTTTTTCATGCAGGACTACAACTCGTTCCTCGACAATTACTATTACTATCTGTCGTATTACGGGCTCGATACGAACGTGCCCCTTCACGATCAGGAGTATTCGGGCGAGGAGGGCATGTCCTGG
Source organism: Clostridia bacterium (assembly GCA_017958705.1). Lineage (GTDB taxonomy): Bacteria > Bacillota > Clostridia > Oscillospirales > CAG-272 > UBA1248. The sequence continues at coordinate 8,550 of JAGDCE010000106.1, read as the reverse complement.
TACGACGTATTTCTCGATAACGGAAAACGAGCGTTTGAGCAGTACGCCAAATTCGCCGAAATGGCGCTGAAAGAAGGCATGTCTCTTGATGAAGGCGACAACGCCGAGATCGAGGCGTATCTCGATTCTATAGAAGCCGCCGCAAGGGATTACGGCGAAACTTTCGATCAGTATATTTCGGAATTTATGGGCGAAGGCATGAACAGAGAACGTGTTAGGAACGCGATCAGCCTTTCTCAGCTCGGCTATAAGTATTATCTGAAGCTGTATAACGGTCCCGTTTATACCGATGAACAACTCGAGAAGGCATATACGGACGGCGCCGGCGCGTACTCTCTCATAGATTACAACGAAGCTGTGATCGAGGCGCTGTACGACGAAACGGACGACGAAGAAGCCGTCAAAGCCGCAAAAGAAGAAGCCAAGGCAAAAGCCGAACAGCTCAAAAAACTCGTAGAGGAAGGGAAGAGTTTCACCGAAGCGTACAACGAACTGATTTCCGTCGACGATGACGGATCCGAGGGAACCAATGAAATGCTAGTGACCGGAGCCGCGTATTCGTCGCTTGAAAAATTCGCTTTCATTTATGAGAAGGAAACAGTTGAAGGACAGATAAACATAACGTACGACGATTCCGGCAATGCAACCGTCATCCAGTGCGTCAAACTTCCTTACAAGAACACCCTGAAACTCGTGGACGTCCGACACATCCTTCTGACTTCTACCGAATACAACACGGAAGACGAGGCTTACGCAAAAGCACAGGAACTCGTTGAAAAGATCGTCGCGGCAACCGATAAGATCGACGAGATCACAAAGCTCGCCGCCGAATTCTCCGAGGATCCCGGTTCAAAAACGAACGGCGGTCTGTATGAAGACGTGCCGCCCGGTGAAATGGTAGAGGAATTCAACGACTGGTGTTTCGATCCTGAAAGACAGGTCGGCGATATCGGCATCGTCAAGACATCGTACGGATATCACGTGATGTTCTTGGACGGATTCGGCGAAGAGTTATGGCGTTATAACTGCGACGCTGCGCTGCGAGACGCGGAATTCACTGAAAACGCCGACAGGATATACGCTGAAATCACCGTTACTTATAACGAAGATCTTCTTGACAGGATCGTTAAATAATACGGAGTGAATATGAATACTGTAAAGATCATAAATCCCGCCGCCGGCAAGGGAAAAGCGGTCAAAGAAATCTCGGACGACTGCAAATACTACGTAAGCAAGGGTGTCGGCGACGTTGAAAGATACGTCACGCAGACGCTTCTGAAAGAACCGTATACGCACTTTATAATCTGCGGCGGCGACGGAACGATAAACGAAGCCGTAAACGGTGTTATCGCCGCGGGAGCCGGCGAGACCGCCGTACTTTCCGCGATCGGCGACGGCACCGGCAACGATCTGCTCCGGTACGAGTGCGGATCGGACGAACCCGTCAGATGCGACGTGATCAAGTTCAACGACAGATATTATATAAATATCCTCAATATCGGCTTTGACTGCACGGTCGTTCAGAAAACGGAGTACTATAAGAAAAAGCCACTCATAACAGGCAGCTTTGCGTATATCTGCGGTGTCGTCAATACGTTTGTCGGAAATTACGGTCTCGGGATAACCGTCAAAGCGACGAAGGAAAACGGTGAAGAAGAGATCTTCGACGGAGAATACATGCTCTGCGTCGCTGCAAACGCGAGATATTACGGCGGTGGATTCAAGCCCGCGCCCCTCGCGGATTTGACCGACGGATTGATCGATGTGCTCCTTGTCAGAAAAGTCCCGCGCAAAAGATTCCCGTCCGTTATCGCAGCCTACAAAAAGGGCGAGCATATGGACAAAGAGACCGGCGACGTGGTGGAACGCTTCAAAGACATAATGACGTACCGCCGCTGTACGAAGCTCAGCATCAGCGGAATGGAGAGTTTATGCGCGGACGGCGAGATCTCGAAATGCAGCAGCGTGCAGATCGAAATAGTACCTAAAGCGGTAAATTTCCTGTTCAAATAAAAAAGTTTCCGGGGAACCGAAGTTCCCCGGGATTTTTTATTTTATCTCAAACGAATATTGTCCGCATCCGAGCTCTATTGTCACGATACCGTTTTCCGCCGATATGACCGTCAGTCCTTCAGCTTCAGACAGCGGTTTCCCGCTCTCCGTCACAAGCAAGGCGTCTGCTGCCGGCAGATAAAGCGTCGCGGATGTGTTCGCTGGCACGGTGCATTCATACGTTTTCATAACGTCGTTTTCGGCTTTCCAGGAGCTTTTGATAAGACCTCTTATCGATTCATATTGTCCGCTGACTTCCGTTATTCCTCCGCCGCTGACGGGTTCAAGGAAGAAGTGAGAGAAGCCGGGCGCGCTTTCGTCGCACGTTATTCCGACGAGTGTCGAATAGATCCACTCGGTGACCGAGCCGTACGAATAATGGTTGAACGAGTTCATTCCGGCGTCGCCGAAGCCGTTTTCGATAGTATAACTGTTCCAACGCTCCCAGATCGTTGTCGCTCCCTGCAGTATCGGATATTTCCACGACGGATATTCCTCTTGCTGAAGCAGTGCGAAAGCCGTTTCGGTGTAACCGTACTTGCAAAGCATCGGAAGCAGGATCGGGCAGCCGATGAATCCGGTCGTCAGCCTGTTGCCGTTGTGTATTATCTTTGAATTGAGTCTGTCGGCGAGAGCCTGCCGTTTATCTTCCGGAACTATATCGAATGCGAGTGCCACGAGATACGCCGTCTGCGTGTCGTGTTTCAATTTGCCGCTCGACGACAGGAAATTCTTTGTCCACGCCTCGCGGTACTGACGCGCTTCATCGGCGAATCTCGCCGCGTCGCTGCTTTTGCCGAGAAGCGTCGCCATTTTTTCAAGCAGATCCATAACGCGTATGCAGTACGCCGTATCGGTGACCGAGACGGGAGTCGATTCACCGATCGACAGCCAGTCGCCGTAAGCGCTCCTGCTCCTTATATGGTCAGAGCTCGTCGTCGAAAGATACCTGGCGTAGCGCTTCATATTGGAATAATACTTTTCGATATAGGAGATGTCGCCGTATCTGACGTACATGATCCACGGGATAATAACGCCAGCGTCGCCCCAGGCGTTGTTTCCCGAGCCCGTATACTGCGCTCTGTTCGACTGCGGAGCAACGTCGGGATATGAACCGTCGGACCTCTGAGCGTCGTTCAGATCGGTTATATACTTGTCAAAGAACGTTTTCACGTTCATGTTGTATGCGGCGGTGCCGCAGAAGATCTGCGCGTCGCCGGACCAGCCCATGCGCTCGTCGCGCTGCGGGCAGTCGGTCGGGGTGGAGAGGAAGTTGCCGCGCTGACCCCAGTATGTATTTGATATAAGAGCGTTTATCAGCGTATCCGACGTCGTTATGCTTCCGGTGTCTTCCATATAAGAGTAGAGGACGAGAGCTTTTACGTCAGAGATATCCGGAGCTTCGCTTAAGCCCGAGATCTCCATATATCTGAATCCGTGATAAGTGAACACGGGGGTGTAGACCTCACCGTCCTCGTCGCCCTTGAGGATGTATTCATCCGTCGCCTGAGCGGAGCGGAGGTTCGCGGTGTAAAGCGTGCCTTTTGCGCCGTCGCTTCCGCTGCTGCCGTCGTTCAGCATTTCAGCGTGACGCAGCTTTACTTTCGTGCCCGCTTTTCCTTTGAGCTTAACCGATGCAACACCGGTCAGATTCTGCCCGAAATCGTATATGAACGCGGTCTTTCCTATTTTGCTGACCGATTTCGCCGTCACGGTGTCCATGACCTGCACTGTGCCGGAAAGCTGCGGGCACAAAGTCCCGACACCGAGCGTTTTTGCCGTTGTGACGCTGACTTTGTCCCATTCTCCGGCGTCGTATCCGGCGGCAGTCCATCCGTCTTTTTCTTTTCCGGAGTCGTAGTGTTCGCCGTTGAAAATATCGTCATACGTGATCGGGCCGTCTGTCGTGACCGACCATTTATCGTCTGTGCAGACGAGCTGTCTCGTCCCGTCCGCATAATCGATCACGAGTTTGCAGATGAACGCGGGGATCGTCGCGCCGTACGGGGAGTAAGCGCCGATATACCAGCCTCTGCCGAGCATAGCGCCGATGGCGTTCACGCCGGTTTTGATCTGATCCGTCACGTCACAGCACTGATACATGATGCGCTTGTCGTATTCAGTACGTCCGGGATCGAGCACGCTGTTGTCGGCCTTGGCGCCGTTTACGTACGCTACGTAAAGGCCTGCAGCGGATGCGAAAAGTTTCGCGGAAACGACGCCTTCGCCGACTTCAAACTCACACCGGAGCATCGGCGCGCTCTTGTCTGAGTTTCCGATGCTGACCTGCTGATTCCATGGATTGCCGCCGTAGCCTGTCACTGAATTTACTTTTTCATATCCGGCTTCGCTCGCGTCTGTTTTGTACCAGTCGGGATCGAATTTTTCCGTACCGAGCCAGTTTCCGTTCGAGGTTATAACGGAAGAAGTGCCGTCGCTGTACTTTATCAGCAGTTTTACGATCGCGGCGCCGTATCCGAATTCACCGTTTATTATTCTGCACGCAAGCAGGTTCCTGCCCTGTTTCAGGAGTTCGGTCACGACCGCCGAACCGGCGTTCTTCCAGCCTCCCTCACGCGTGATCTTGATCGCTTCCGTACCGTTCACGTAAAGCTCACCGAAATCGTCAGCTGTGAATATCGCCGCGGCGTATGTAATTTCTTTTGAAATATCGAAGCTGTATCTGAAATATTCCGTTTTTTCAGGTATCGAGCCTTGAGAATCGTCTTTCAGAAGCCATATCCAGTCGGCTTCGTTGAAATTGATGATATTTGATCCTTCTGTGTTCTCAGTGATCCACGACGCGTCGCCGAAGCCCGTCTCTGTCAGTGCGGTAACGAAGGATGAAGGTGCGGATTCGGCGGAATTCCCTTTGTCGTCCGTCACCGTGACGCTCCAGTAATATCTGACCGCTTCACGAAGCTCTCCGCCGCACTCGACAAGTGTGCACGCATCGGATGAGACGACACCCGAATCCCAGACAAGGTCTGCCGATGAAAGCTTATCCGACGATTCCGCGACCTTTACTCGATAAGAACTCTGAACGGTACCGCGTACGTTTGAGGCAATGACCCATGAGAACATAGGCTGTCCTTCGACGCATACCGGTTCATTTTCATAATTCACGCGCAGAGATCCGACGGCGACGCCGTCGCCCGTCGGCACCGGGGCGTCGTTATCAGTCTGGCTTTCCGCCGCGGTCGTGACGGTATCAGTCGTATCTTCGCCGTTTCCGCCGCATCCGGCGAATACAGGCAATATGATCAGAATTGCGAGGATAAAAGAGAATAGTTTTTTCATTCGTTATACCTCATCTTTGTGTTTCGTTCTTGTTCATCGCGGACACGGGGGACATCGTGACGAGCCTTATTAGCGGGATCGTTATCGCGGCCGCTGTTATAAGTACCGCCGTGATCGCCATCAGCAGCAGCGTTCCGGGATTGATAACGAGTGAATAGAAATGATACGAATAATCCGCGGAGATCAGCGCGTTTATGACGGGGAACAGTATCACGACGAGTATCATGGCGGTTATAAGCGAAGCGCCGGTTATCAGCCCGCCTTCGATGCCGAACGCTTTGAACGCGTCGATACCGCGTGCGCCCATGCCGCGCAGGATTCCTATCTGTCTGCCTTCGAGTTTCACGGACGAAGAAATGAATGAGAAGAGAAGAAGCACCGCGACGACAGATATCATCACGAGGATATCTGTCAGTGTCTTGGTAAACAGGCCGAGAGTTCCGATATATGTCTGATAATCCTTGTAATATTTCGTATCCGGATGTGCGCCGACCGCACGAAGCTGTTTAAGCAGACGTATGTTGCCGCTGACGCTGTCTTTCTGCGGAACGAGCACGTTATAGACCGGAAGCGCGTCCTTTATAAACGAGATATATTCTTCGGTTCTTAAATATAGCACGGACGCGACGCCTTCGCATACGGCCGAGATGTGCATCCCGTTTACGGGCAGGCTCGTCTTGCTTCCTTTGGTAGAGCTGTCTTTTGCCTGGATTATAAGATAACCGTTGTTTTCGCGGTTGAACTGTCCGAGCTTTTCCTTAATAGCTTCCGTGTCTGTCCCGGCGCCGGGGAATAGCTTTGAATACAGCGCGGTATCGATTATGAATCCGCCTTCGCCGTCGTTATAAACTACGTTTTTCGCGTACGCGGAATCCGCGACAGACGAGATCCTCATCGTCCGAGTCCCGCTGATGCAGTCCGCTGACGCGGCGATCGTGTGCGTTTCGGAGATAAGCTCTTCGATATAGTTTTCTGTAACGTAGACGAATCCGTCGCCCGTCGCAAGGCTGTCTTCGTAATCTTCCGGCAGCTCGCTGTAAAGATATCCCGCGTTCTTTCTCATCAGATCCGCTTTATAGTACAGGGTAAGATCAGCTTTTTTGATACCGCAGATCTTGAACGTGCAGCCCGCGTATACGAAAGTCTTTCCTATCAGATCCGCATAAGAGTTGACGCCCTTGTACGCGTTTACGTCAAGCATATATTGAGCGGCGACGGCTGACACGACCGCGTCGCCGAATGAAGCAGGCAGAGAACCGGTTTCGAGATCTTCCGCTTTCAGAACGTTTTCATCCGACGGCAAAAGGCCGTAGAAATTCTTGAACGTGTCGTTCTCGGTCGGTTTATAGCTTTTTCCGGTATCCTTGAAGACTATCGAGGATATGCCGAAATAGACCTTTGTCACGCTGCCGACCGAAACCGAAAGCGTGTCAAGATCTTCGTTTGTAAATTCCTTTTCCGCGTAATACGTACCGTCTTTGCAGATGAGGACGCTTTCACGATCGTCCGAAGTCATCGTCTTCGCCATGGCTCTGTCGGCGTCGTAGAATCTGAACACGCCGACGACGGCGGCGAGGAACAGCGCGAGCACGAGCATAATGACCGTCATCACGAGACGGAATTTCTTGTGTTTCAGCATCGAAAGCGACAGTTTCAGACCGACGGAGAACGGCATGTGTGAACCGATAAGATCTATCGGCTTCTGCGTTTCCGGCTCGGCTCTGTACGGGAAATAATAAGTCGAATTTCCTTCCTGGCGAAGCTCAACCGCGTTTTTGACGTGGATGTTCATCGACTTTACTTTCACCGTGTCGGATTCGTTTATTATGTACGTATCGCGTTCGGAGCGGCCGAGTATCGCGTTAATTTCCTCAAGCGCCTGATCGTCGAGCTTTTTTCCGTGCGGTACGCGGACGAGCCTGTCGCCGACGGTGTCAATCGCGGGCTCGTAAAGCTCGGTCGTGCGTATGAGGTCCTTGTGGATGCGCCCGTCCTTAATCTCGATGACGCGGTCGCCGATCTCGTCGGCAATATCTCTGTCATGCGTCACGATGATGACCAGCTTTGTCTTAGAAAGTTCTTTGAATATCGAGAAGACTTCGCGGCCGGTCTTCGAGTCGAGGTTTCCGGTCGGCTCGTCTGCGACGATCATCTTCGGATCCTTGACTATGGCGCGTGCGATCGCTGCGCGCTGTGCCTGACCGCCGGATATCTCGTTCGGCTTTCTGTCGGCAATATCCGTCAGTCCGAGATATTCAAGCGCGCGGGTGACCCTCTCATCATCCTGCTTGCTCTGAAGTCCGAGCGCGAGCGCGGTGTTCTGACGGAGCGTGAGCGTCGGGATCAGGTTGTATTCCTGAAATACCACGCCGACGTAAGTGTTTCTGTAGGAGTCGAGCTGTGCGCGCGTGAATTTCGTGAAGCTGTTTCCGTAAAGCAGTATGTCGCCGCGGTCGGGTGTGTCGAGTGTCGCTATCATATTGAGCAGCGTCGATTTACCGCCGCCGGAGCGTCCGACGATGAACACGAGACCTGATTCGGGGAACGACAGAGAAACGTCGTTCAGCGCACGCTGAGTGACGCCGTTTTTTGTTCTGTACGTTTTTGATACGTTTTTCAACTCAAGCATCTGTGTCACCCCCTTATATTGATCTTATCACGTCGATCGGCTGTTTCTTGATCACGCTTCGCAGTATCGGATAAGCTATGATGCATAAGAAAGCAGTAAATATCAGTACCGAGATGATGAACTCCGCGATCCCGAAAGAGAACCATGAGATCTTCTGCATCGTCAGGCTTCCGATCAGACCGTTTATGCTGCTTACGACGCGGTACGCTATAATTGCCGATATCACCGATACGATGATATCAAGCAGACCTATCTCGATGTAGAATATCTTGACCGTGACCGCGCCGCTCGTGCCGAGGCCGCGCATGATGCCGAGCTCCTTGTTGCGTTCCTTCACGAGCAGGAGCAGATAGTTCAGTATTATGATGAACAGGAAGATAGCGACCACGGCGGACAGGCCGAGCAGAAAAATGCTCGTTTCCTTCATCGTATCAACGCGGTCGATAACTTCTTCAAACAGCACGGAGCTGACGTCAAGACCGTTCTTACGCGCGATCTTCATGACGTTTCTGACGTTAAGATCGCGGGCGTTCAGCATTACGGTATCGGCTTTGAGTTTACCGTATTCT
>JAGDCE010000105.1 GCA_017958705.1 Clostridia bacterium | reverse complement strand
TTATTCGGAAAGCGGCACTCACTTCGATCCGGACGTTATCCGGGTCGTCCGTACAGTGGAGGACAAAATGATAGACGTGGCGGAATCGCGTGCGGGGAAATAACGCGGGCGAAAAAGGCGGGCGAACATTTTTGGCAAAATCACTTGACATATCGTTTTGTTTGTGGTATATTATGTTTTGCACCAAATAAGCGCCGTTAGCTCAGCTGGATAGAGTAACTGGCTACGAACCAGTAGGTCGGGGGTTCGAATCCCTTACGGCGTGCCATATCGAGTATCTGTAACGGACTTGAGTTATGGATACTCGATCTTTTGTTTTTACGCTTTTTTTCTGAACAACACCCGAGGCCGGGCGGCCAAAATATCAAAACGTTGTCGTACGGTGTTTTCCTTACTGCAGAGAGCTTGCTGTTTATTTGCTTTTCAACAGATCGATTATGTCTTCAGTCTTGTCCTGAAACAACGGTCCGTTGGCGTACTGATAATACAGCATTCCCATTCCTTTAATGTTGTACTCCATGATGACCGGCTTCCCGCTTTTGTCGATCGTAACGTCCCAACTCACGAACCCAAAATGTCCCAGTTTTTCGTGAGCGTTTGTCACCAAAGCCGGAATCAATTCAAAGCCCGGTATTTTAACTCCTCCGAATTTAAATCCGTCAGCGAGTTTGTCCGTTGATTCTCCGCAGGAAAAGAATCCTCTGTCCTTTACATATCCCTTGTCATCAACTCCGATGACAATCATTCCCATGCCGTCATCAGTGATGCAATTGTCGTTAAACGCCCCGCTGGTGCTTGCCCGAAGCGAAGCGGATAAATAGTGAACTTTATCCTTCAACATAAGAGTCATTACTCTCATCACGTTGACAGATACGGGGCTGAACCGTTGCAGAACGTCATGCTGCTCAAACACGTCCTGTAAAACAAAATCCTGTTTATACTTCTTCAAAACGTCCTTTGCGGCAGTATTCTTCGTCTCGATCAGTCTGACCCCTTTGCCAACGCCATTGTCAAGAGAAGGCTTGGCAACATATTTGGGGTGATCCTCAATGATGCGGATCGCGTCCTCTTCACTTATCAAAGTGTATTTCTCATCATAAAAATGCCCGCCAATGTTCCTTACAAAAGTATGAGGGAAACTCAGCTCGGGAAAGATACGTTCAAAATAACACTTGTCTGCCCACGCGCGCTTAAACTGCTGGTTGTTCAGCATTAATTCGATTTTTGTACGAAACAGCATTTCTGAACAAATTCCGGGATCAAAGGTGCCGGTAACCGAATAATATAATTCGTGGGTAGAATAATCTTTGACCAAGCCTCTCCACAGAAGGTCAACTTGCTTTTTCTCCTGTTTGGATAATCTGCGAATTTCGATTTGGTGTTCTTTAAGTAACTTGAAATAGTGTTTATCGCTGTTGCGAGCCCCCTGGCGCCGATAAACCAAATGCGCAAAATCATAAAACTTGTCAAAAACGCCTTTAATCATAAACAATACTGCCCTCCGAATTCAATAAGCATAACAGTTTATGATAATAATACCACAAATCGACTTTAAAAGCAAGAGGCAAAACCGAACTTTACACACGCGGCTTGTTTTTTCGCTTGATTTTTTCGCCGGATTATGATAACATATAAGATGAATAGTTATGGTTCCCGTCTGAAACGCAGAAGCGATCGAAGGAGGCATCGATTCCCATGAAAACACCGCACGGCATGATCATCAACAAAACGGCCGCCGAAAACGGACTCACGCTTTCTCTTGAGGGGCGTCTTGACACCAACACGGCGCCCGAGCTTGAAAAAACGCTCAACGGATCTCTTGACGGCGTGAACGCTTTGACGTTCGATCTTTCAGGGCTTGAATATATCTCCTCCGCGGGTCTGCGGATCCTGCTGGCGGCGCATAAAAAGATGTCCGGCAAAGGATCCATGAAGATCAGGGGCGCCCAAAGCGCCATCAAAGAGATCTTCGACATCACCGGCTTTTCCTCTATACTCACGATCGAATGAGACAGAGCCGGAACGGCAAGATAAGAAAAAGCGCCCTGCCCCGAGGGATGCGCGGGCGGGCAAATACAGGATTCTGAGAGTATTGGTATGAGTGCAACGAAAGAAAAAAAGAGATTCCGGCTGATCCCGCAGGTCATGATCCTGTTTGCGATCGGCATCCTCGTGACGGGGGTCATTACGTATTTTACGCAGCGTTCGCTCTCGGACGCCGCGATCCGGCAGCAGACCGAAGCGCGCGCCTCCGAGATCGGCAAAGAGGTCGCGGCGTCGATCCGGGAGTATCCCGCGTGCGACAGCCTGCTTTCCTACTGGTACGCCCACGCGGGCGAGATGCAGATCGAATACGACGCGGAATACGGAGAGGATACCGAGACCGCGGCAAAATGCCGCGCTTTGACGGAGCGCCATCCCGGCATCCAGCTCAAATACGTGACGGAACAGCAGTTCAACGCCATGGCCCCGGAGGATCAGCGGCTTTACGCCGAGATCGCCTACTCCTGGGTGATCACCCGGCTGAACCAGATCAAAAGAGCGAATCACATCGATTTTCTGTTCTGCGTTGCGGCGGACGAGTCGTACGGGAAGCAGTTCTTCTTACTCAGCGCCGCCGACAAGGGCGCGGTGCGCGGTACGAGCTACGAGGAGGTCTATACGCTGGGGCACGTGGTCACGGTGGGACCGGACCAGCAGGAGGCGATGCGCCGGGCGGAGGAAAACAGTTCACATCTTGCGAGCGCCGGCGTCTACGTGGATTATTACACGCATCTGGGAGAGGCGGAGGGGCATCCGGTTTTCATCGGACTGACCTACAACCTGTCGGAGATCCGGGCGTCGGCCGCTTCTCAGGCGCACAGGGAAACGCTCTATGCGATGCTGTTCCAGATCTTCCTGTCGTTGATCTGCCTGCTTCTCGTTTTCTGGTTCGTGCTCAGACCGCTGAAAAAAGTACAGGCGAACATCCGCCTGTACAAGCAGACCAAAGACAGCGCGATGATCACGGAGAGGCTGAAACAGATCAGGACGCGCAACGAGATCGGCGATCTGTCAAACGACGTGACGGAGCTCACTTCGGAAATGGACGATTATATCGGCAGGATCGAATCGATCACCGCCGAGAAACAGCGCGTCAGCACCGAGCTGTCGATGGCGACGAGGATCCAGGCGGCGATGATGCCTCACGTGTTCCCGCCCTTCCCCGAACGCCCCGAATTCGATATTTACGCGAGTATGGACCCCGCCAAGGAAGTGGGCGGCGACTTCTACGACTTTTTCCTCATTGACGACGACCATCTGGGCATCGTGACGGCGGACGTTTCCGGCAAGGGCGTGCCCGCGGCGCTGTTCATGATGGCCTCGAAGATCATCCTGCAAAGCTGCGCGATGCTCGGAGGATCCCCCGCGGAGATCCTGACGAAGACCAACGAGGCGATCTGCTCCAACAATCAGGAGGAGATGTTCGTCACGGTCTGGATGGGCATCCTTGAAATCTCGAGCGGCCGGCTGACCGCAGCCAACGCGGGACACGAATACCCCGTGATCAGGCATCCTGACGGCGGATTCGAACTGTATAAGGACAAACACGGTCTGGTAATCGGCGCGATGTCCGGGATGAAATACAGTGAATACGAGCTGCAGCTGACGCCCGGCGCGAAACTGTTCCTCTACACGGACGGCCTCCCGGAGGCGACGGACGCGGACGGGAACATGTTCGGAACGGAGCGGATGCTCTCAACGCTGAACAAGGAACCCGACGCGGCGCCCGCCCGCATCCTTCAGAACGTCCGCTCAGCCGTGGACGACTTCGTAAAAGACGCAGAGCAGTTCGACGATCTGACGATGCTCTGCCTTGAATACGTCGGGGCGGCCGCCGGGAACGGCACTTCTGAGGAGCTCGAGATCGAAGCGACGACCGGCAACCTTGAGAAGGTCCTCGACTTTGTCAACGCGCGGCTGGACACGGTGAACTGCCCGGCGGGCTCAAAGATGAAGCTCGATCTCGCCGTTGAGGAAGTGTACGTGAATATCGCGAATTACGCGTATTCTCCGGAGACGGGGACGGCGACCGTCCGGGTGGAGGTCAAAAACGATCCGCCCACGGTCACGATCACCTTCATCGATCGGGGCGTCCCGTTCGATCCGCTGGCCAAAAACGACCCGGACGTGACGCTGGCAGCCGACGAACGCGAGATCGGAGGGCTGGGGATCTTCATGACGAAGAAACTCATGGACGACGTGGTCTATGAATATAAGGACGGCCGGAACATCCTGACGCTGAAAAAACTTCTGTAAAGACCGGGTCGCGCAAAGCGCGGCGACGGTCGGTCCGGCGTAAGGAAAGAACAGCGCGTCACCCCGCAAAAAAGGCGCCTTAGCCGACTGTCCCAAAGGACAGTCGGCAACGAAATCCACCCCTGCGGGGTGGGTGAAATCGCCTGCGGCGGTGAAATTGCCCTTCGGGCAGTGAAATCGCCTCGACGGCGGTGGGTGGATTTCATTTCACCGAACGCGTCAGCGTTCGATTTCACCTGAGGGCAGCGCCCGAAGATTTCACCTTTTGCCGTCAGGCAAAAGATTTCACTCTTTTGACGTTTGGCACACAAACGTCCTGCTTGCAGAGGTATGCGACAAAAAACCGGCTGGAATAAGGATCAACTATCCT
>JAGDCE010000009.1 GCA_017958705.1 Clostridia bacterium | reverse complement strand
GTGATCTACTACCGCTTTGTAGGTTATCTCGAAATCCCCGAGGAGGCGACCCGCTTTTCGGAGGACACCCGTCAGGGCGTTTCGGTGGAGTATATCTCCTGCGCGCCGATCAAGGTCCACTACGGCGACGACGGAGAAGAATGTGAGGAAGGAGGAAAAACAAAAAGGAGCAGGAAAACCTGCTCCGGTACATAAAAAATCAATCATCAAGATAGAATCTATAATCGTTATAGGTGAAAAAGTCGGATGTTTGCGGTTGGAAATCGTTACAATAATCGGTATAGCCTTTTGAACGTTTTTGGCGTTCATTGTCATCTTCCGTGTAAAAGAACAAATCACTTTTGCAGGAAACAGAAACGTCTTTCGTGCAGAACAGTTCGTCCGGTCCGTCTCCGACAGGGCAACCGTTTCCGTACCGACAAGCGACACAGCAGATAAGTTTGACGTTTTCGGGCAGTTGCTTTTGCAAGTTTGCATAAGCATCTGTCCACGGATAATGGTTTCCGGAAGCAATTATCTCTTTTCCTTGATAATTTGTTTTGATAGTCATAACGGACGCTTCGTCCATATTGTCATTATCGAAAGAAATTTCAAGATCAAGAACTTGGAATCCGTTTTCTGTCTGAATCGTAATTTGTTTTTTCATATCTTGTCATACTCCTTTTTCATACTATAACACAAAAAGAAGAAAAAAGCAAAAAAATACGAGTGGTCATAACTCGAATCCGTTATGACCACTCTAAATGGTTGCGGGGGAAGGATTCGAACCTACGACCTCCGGGTTATGAGCCCGACGAGCTGCCAACTGCTCCACCCCGCGATATTGTGGTGCCGGAAACCGGGCTCGAACCGGTACGGGATTCTGGTCCCACGGGATTTTAAGTCCCGGGCGTCTGCCAATTTCGCCATTCCGGCATACCTCAATTTTCCTGACTTGACTATTATACCACTATTAAAAGTTTTTGTCAAGGGCTTTTTTGAATTTTATACGCAAAAATTCCGCCATAATCCGACAGTCCGTAATTCTCCGCCCCGCCGGGCAGCAAATCCGCCGCACCGTCCCACGCGCTGCCCTCCGCGGCGGCGAGTATCAATTCCGCGGCAGCGTATGTCAGCGGTCCGCCGTCCTTCATCCAGTTGTGATCCGCGGCGCCGTCCCCTGCGGCAAGTATATAAAACGCGCGGCGCTGCTGCGGAATATGCACCGTATCGCCGTAAAGTGCGGCACAGATCCGCTCCGCGTTGCCTTTGTCTCCGTCTCCGATCAGCACGAGCAGGCGCGTCTGCGCGGGGAATCTGTTCATATCCGGATACGGTATAAGACCGACGCCGCCGTCGCTCGGATCGAGCAGCACGTCAAAGTTCGGCTCGGGTAGTTCATATTTATCATGATCCGTGCAGAGGCACGCGGAGACGAGCGCGCCGACCGAATGCCCGGCAAGTCCCCAGTTGTCTGTGTCCGCCTCTATTCCCTGTCTTTGCAGATACGCTATTCCCTGCTTTATTTGCTCAGCGGCGTACTCCGCGTGATGATCCGGACGCACGAAAACGTTCTCGTAATTCGGCATTATCACCGCATATCCGCGAGACGCGAGATACGCCGCGGTCTGCTCGTATGCGTCGCTTGAATTATACGGATAATACCCGTGCAGATACGCGATCAAAGGCGTCTTCCCTTCCGCTCCCGCAGGATAGTAAACAACGCTGTATCCGCGCGCGGAGGCGTATACGCGCTTGTTCACCGCAACGCCGTTTTCCGCCTCGATCACGGCATCTCCGTGCAAAAGCGCGGCGCTATCCGCGGTGCAGAATACGACCGACGCCAAAAGCGGAACGGCGACGAACACCGCCGCAAGCGTTCTGCCGGCGCGGCGCGCCGACGGATCGTACAGGTATCTTATCAGCTCCGACGCCGCAAAAACAAGAGAACCGATGCATCCGATGCGATAACACTGTATCACGCCGAACATACCTGCGACGGCGCACGGCGCGTATACCGCGAATATCACCGTCAGCGTCAGAGAATACCACCGTTCCGTCTTTCCGGCATAACAGATGAGCAGGCAGAGCGTGCCGAAAACGGCCGTACCGGCGGCGAACACGTGAAAATACGCGTTGTCGGCGACGACCGCGTTGAGCGCCGCGCACCACACGAGCGCGAATACCGCGGCGGGGCGCAGCTTTATTATCGATCTCGGATCCATCTATGTACCTCTCATTACAGCGGCGGGCGCAAGAGCGCCTTTTATCTGCCGCCCGTGAACATCTGCGTCCAGTAATTACCTTCGGCTGCGTATCCCACGCCTATCGTATCAAACGACGAATTGAGGATATTGGCTCTGTGTCCGGGCGACGCCATCCAGGCGTTTACGACCTCGGACGGAGTTCTCTGCCCCATGGCGATATTTTCACCCGCCGTAAGGTATTTCACGCCGTTATCCTTCATCATCTGAAACGGCGAGCCGTACGTCGGGCTCTGATGTGAAAAATACTTCCTGTCCCTCATATCCTGCGATTTGAGCCGCGCGAGCCGCGACAGCTCCGCGCTGAAGGTCAGCGGGGACAGACCGTATTTAGCGCGTTCGGTATTGACGAGCGTGACGACCTGATATTCGTAATCCGATACGCCCGACACCGGGATATGAAGTATCTCGTCGGGATAGATCAGATCTGGATCCGCGACCTGCGGATTCGCGTCGATCACGGACTGCAGCGATATGCCGAAGCGCCTCGAGAGTTTCCACATCGTGTCGCCCTTTACGACCTTGTGATCGAGTGCGAGCGATCCGGCAGACAGCATCGCGCAGAATGACAGCGTGATCAGCAAACTTATGATTTTTTTCATTTTCTTACCTCCGGGATGATATCCCGTGATAAGTTTTTGCAAAAACCGCGTTATTATACGTGTAAAAATCTTGAATTCGGCGCAAAAACGTGATATAATGAGAAAAATCAAAAGATCGGAGCCGTTATGAACATACAGATTTTCGGGCGCGGCAAATGCTTCGACAGCAAAAAAGCCGAGCGCTTTTTCAAAGAAAGAAGAATTAAATATCAGTATATCGATCTCGACCGATACGGTATGAGCCGCGGCGAGCTTAAATCTGTCGCCGCCTGCATCGGCATCGAGGAGCTTATCAACGACAAGCACCGCGACGCGGCGGTGGTCCGCGCTTACGCCTACGATGAAAACAAGCTCGACGCGCTTTTCGACGATCCGGGGCTGATACGCACGCCGGTCGTCAGAAACGGCAAAGCCGCCGTGCAGGGATACCGTCCGGACGTCTGGGAGAGCTGGATCAAGGCGCAGTGATCACAGATACATCCACGCCTCGTCCTCGACCGTCGTTTCTTCCGTATGACCGGAATAAAGCACCGTTTTCTCCGGCAGCGTCAGAACTTTTTCCCTGATCGTTTTCATCAGAAGGCCGTAATCCCCGGTCGGGAAACGGTAATTTCCGAACGTCCCTTTGAAGATGGTGTCGCCGGTAAAGGCGACGCCTTCTTTTTCCGAGTAGAACACGCACGAATCGTCGGTGTGGCCGGGCGTATGGATGACGCGCAGCGAAAGGCCTCCGTCAGCGGTATTAAGCACTTCGCCGTCGCGAAAATATCCGTCCGCCTGCGTGCGGATCGGACGCCCGATGCGCTCCGACAGGTTATAATGCGGATCGGACAAAAACTTTTTACCGTTCTCGTGGATATACGCCGGGACGCCCGTCTTTTCCCGCACCTCGTCGAGCGCGCCGATATGATCGAAATGGCCGTGGGTTATGATGATCTTATCGATCCTGTACCCTTCCTTTCCGATCAAAGATATGATCCTTTGAGCCTGCGCACCGGGATCGAACAGAAAGCCATGCGAGCTGACGTCGTCGATATAAAAATACGAGCAGACGTCGACCGGTCCCTCTCTTAAAACAAGTCTTTTTATCATATTGACCTCGTCAAAAAGCCGTACGCCGGCAGTTGCCGCGCATACGGCGTTTATTTTATGATTTTGAAACGTACTTGAAAAGATCCGTCACGTCGCGGTTATCGACAGAGCCGTCGCCGTTGAAATCCGCTGCGGTCTCGTCGACCGTCACGGAGGCGCCGGAAACGTATCTGAACAGAGCGACGACGTCTTTGTTGCTTACGTCGCCGTCGCAGTCGACGTCGCCTTCCAGTTCAGCCGGCAGACGGACTATGAAATACGTTCCGCACCGGTCAAGCGTCGCGTGCGCGGTGCCGCTGACGACCGCGAAAGGCACCTCCTCCATGCCGTTTCCGTTCTTATAATACAAAGCGATACGGTCTCCGTCACCGGTCTGCATAAAGATCTCGACCGGACCGTGCGACTGTACAGCGCAGTCAAAGAACGAGGCGGACATATCGTATGCAAAAAGCGTCTCGTATCCGGCAGGCGCCGTTTCGTTTGTCTGTCTGACGGTCACGATCGTGCCGCCGTAAAACGCGGCCGAGGCATCCATCGTCATGCCGTCCGGAAGATTGTATTCAACCGGTCCGAGTTCGGACAGAGGCGGGATCTCGTCGTACTGCACGTGACGTGCGCCGGTCGGCTCCTCCCCGTCTTTATAAAGCCCGAAATACTCCGCGATGACTGCGCATTCCGCCGCCGCGATACTCTGTAGGTTTTCGTCAGACAACAGGAACGCGCATTCTTTGGGATTGGAATGGAAACCGTGTTCGATTATGTACGAATATCTGCACTTCTCCGACATCACCGACATACGCGTAACGTTGTAATAGTCCTGAGTCACGCCGTCGCCGTACTCTTCTCCGTACGCCGGTTCCGTTCGGATCATCGGGTGGCCGTCGTTGCGCATGTATGTTTCGCCGGTTACGCCGTTTATAACGTCCGTCACGGCTAAACCGAGCAGTGTTCCGAGTTCGTCGCTTTCCGGCCGCAGGAAGCTGCGGTAAACGGAAACGCCCATAGCCTCTGACGACTGAGCCCAGTTCGAGTGCATGGATATGAACAGCTCGCTTCCGTTCTCAGCTGCGAGCTTGCCGCGGTCGCCGAGCTCGCAGTCGTCATTTATCGTTTCTCTTGTCGTGTATACAACGACGTTTGAATACTCCTCAAGATCTGCTTTGAGGTACGCGGTCAGCGTGAACATACGCCTGCCCTCGTAATACTCGGTGTAATATCCGCGGTTGTCGTAGTAACCGTGGCCGGGATCGAGCGTTACGACGAGAACGTTTGATCCGAGATCGTTTTTGCAGTAGCGGCAGCGCATGCCGCTCTCCGTTTCCGTGGGTTCGCGGACGAGCCGCCATTCACCCCAGTCGTGGCCGGCGGGGGGCAGCGTCACCTCTTCCGCCGTAGTCGGGATCGTCGCCGTCGCGTCGAGAAAAAGCTCACCGCATACGGTACAGCGGTAATATGCGGCGTTTCCTTCCGTTTCACAGCCGGCAGGCACAGCCTCTACGTATTCCAATGTATGAGTGTGCAGATCTGCCATCGTGACGGACGGGCACAGAGCTATCGCGGCGGCGATCAGTGCCGCCATGAGCTTTTTCATCTTATCCCTCCGGGAAAATGAATGATTATCGGAATTTAAAGTTTTGTGTATCTGTAAACGAAAAACGAGGCGGTGACGGACATGCGGTCGACGCAGTCGAGTTTTGCACGGTCGGCGGGCGACGTCTTTTTCGCGTACGGCGTCATGCCGAACAGTTCTCTCAGCGTTTCGCCGTCGAGATCCATTGTAAAAGCGATCCGCTTCACTTCTTGTTTTGAGAATCCGTCGAGCGCGTCGTCTTTCATCTCTTTTATGAAGACGTCGTCGTATACCGCGCGTTTCAGCTCGATCAGATGATCGGGCGCAGGGACCGCCATGACGAGAGAGCCGCCGGGTCTCAGCGTGCGTAAATATTCATCCAGCGCGAGCGGCGAGAAGACGTTTAGGATCGCGTCAAACGAGCGGTCGGCGTACGGCATACGATATACGCTTGCCACACAGAATGAGGCTTGTCTGCAGTATTTCGACGCCTTTTCGACGGCTTTTTTCGACACGTCGACGCCGTAGACGTCAGCGTCGGGGATCGTCTCGCAGACCGATCCGGTATAGTAGCCCTCTCCGCATCCGGCGTCAAGCAGAGTTTTCGGCGACGCGGCCGAAAGCATATCGCACACGGCGCGGCGAAGCGGGTCGTAATGGCCTTTATTGAGGAAAGCGCGTCTCGCCGCGACCATTTCAGCGTCGTCGCCGTGCCGTCCCGCCGACGGCGGCGTTAGATTCACGTAACCCGCGGCGGAGATATCATAGCTGTGGCGGTGTTCGCATCTCAGCGCGTTTCCTTCGCGCAGAAGCGGCGCGCCGCAGACCGGGCAGACGTAAACGTTCACTTTATCGCCTTGCGCATGCACGAAAAGCACCTGGCAACGTGCATCCCGGCGGCTTCGTATATATTGCGCGCCGGATTTGTCTCACCTGTAAACAGCGTCATGAAATCCGCGCCTTCGTCCTTTAACGCGCGGCAGAGGCGGCAGAAAAGCAGTTTGCCGAGTCCGTGACCGCGGTGATCGGGATGGACGCCGAGACCGGCGAGATATCCTCTGCCGCTCGGCTGCACGAAAACGGGGCCGGTGAACCCGACCATGCGCGCGTGCGCGCCGTCCGGGTCCGCGAGCTCCGCGACGATCAGCGGAGGCGCGTTCTCCGAGCAAACGTTGTTCATCACGGCGGACTTGAATCCCGGCGATCCGATCGCGTCCATGCACTCTGCCACGCCGTAATGGCGGTCTTTGTCGTAGTACGTGACGGAATAACCGAGTTTAGCCGCGGAGAACTCCTTTTCGGTTATATCGGGCGGCGTCACGTAACCGTCAAGCTTGTGATAATACGCGTTCTGATACGCGTAATCGCGGTATCCCGCGTTTTTCATGAAGATATAGCCGTCGCCGTGCATATCCATACCGGGATACCCGGGGTGGTCGTGGCGCGGCGTGCCGGGTACGATCCACGGAAGCGACTGCGGATTGTAAAACGAGAATTCGTATTTTTTCGTATCAGGCGTCTTCATCGCCGCCTCGAGCGCGGAAAGAAGCGCGGAACCGAGTCCCATGCCGCGGTATTCGCGCGCGACCAGAAGCGCGGTGACGTAGCTGACGTCGCCTCCGAGTTTTATGCACCCGGCGGCGATACCCGCCGCGGCACCGGCGTTTTCCGCACACAAAAAGACTTTTTCGTACCCTTCGACCGTCGCGAAAAATCTTTCCTCAAATTCGGCCCGCTCAAGGCGCCTGTATATGCACTCGCTCTCCGCGTACTCGCAGAAAAGCTGATATACGGGATCAGTGCCTGAATTCAATCTTATTACGTCCATACGTTACCTGCCGTTTTAAATGTGTTATAAATCGGTGCGCGGTGTCGCCGCGGGGGTCTCCGGCACTGCCGCCCGATCCCGGCCTGACGTGGTGCGAATCATCCGCGCGGCCCCCTCACT
>JAGDCE010000104.1 GCA_017958705.1 Clostridia bacterium | reverse complement strand
TATCTGCAGCTGACCTCAAATATACGCCGCTTCAAGGGCGCGAGACAGAGACAGGCGACCTCGCCCGAAAAGACGATCGGCTGCTTCAACTGCTTCCGCGACGTGACGCCGTATTACCGCGCCGACAAGGGCTTGACGATACACCGCGACTGGCCGGGATTCGCCGGATGCTATTATAAAAACGACAGCGGCAGAAACGACGTGACCGGCGCGAAGATCGCGCGTGACAAAGACTTCGTCTGGCTTTACGCCGAGTGCACGGACGACATCACGCCGCCGTCGCCCGAGGGCTGGATGACGTTCTATCTCGACACGGACAGAGACAAGAACACCGGATGGGAAGGCTACGACGTAGCGGTCAACCGCACCGCGCCGGTCGACGGAAAGACGGCCGTTGAGCGCTATCTGCGCACCGCGGAGCCCGGTTCGTTCACGTGGGAAAAGATCGGCGAAGCCGAGATAAGAGTCGACGGGGACCGCATGATGATAAAAGTCCCGCGCGCTCTGATCTGCGAAGGTCCGCTCGATTTCGAATTCAAAGTATCCGACAACATGCAGGCGCCCGACGTCATGGACTTCTATGAAAACGGCTGCGCCGCGCCTCTCGGAAGATTCAATTTCTTATACAAGGAGTGACATAAATGAAAAAGTTGATATGCTTACTGCTCGCCGTGATCATGCTGACAGCGCTTTTCGCCTGCGGCAAAAACGACGAGGTCAAAGACGACGTGCCCGAGACGCAGCAGAGTTTCGACGTGACTGAAAAAGAAGTCGTCAACGTGATGATAGCGCTGACCGACGGCAGAGTCATGAAAGCCGAGCTTTATCCGAAGATCGCGCCGATAACGGTGCAGAACTTCGTCGATCTGTGCACGAGCGGATTTTACGACGGGCTCATATTCCACCGCGTGATAAAGGATTTCATGATCCAGGGCGGCGACCCGCTCGGCAACGGCACCGGCGGCTCAGGCAAAATGATAAAGGGCGAATTTTCCGCGAACGGCGTGCAGAACGATCTGAAGCATACGCGCGGCGTGCTCTCCATGGCGAGACGCGGAAAGGATTCGTCGGGCAACATGAATTACGATACCGGAACGTCGCAGTTCTTCATCGTCTCCGCGAAATCATATCCGTCGCTTGACGGACAGTACGCGGCGTTCGGAAAGCTCACCGAGGGCTACGACGTGCTCGCTCAGCTCGAGGCGGTGCAGACCGACGAAAACGATAAACCGCTGTCCCCGATCACGATAAAATATATAAGAGTCACAGACTGAAAGGACGTGCAAAATGGTCGTAATTGAAATGGAAAACGGCGGCGTGATGGAGCTTGAGCTGTACCCGCAGATCGCGCCGATAACCGTGGCAAACTTTGAAAAGCTCGTAAGAAGCGGATTTTACGACGGACTCGGATTCCACCGTATAATCGAAGGCTTCATGATCCAGGGCGGAGATCCCGAGGGCAACGGCACGGGCGGTCCCGGCTGGAGCATCAAGGGCGAATTCGCCTCAAACGGTGTGAAGAACGATCTTAAGCATACGCGCGGCGTCATATCGATGGCGAGAGCCTACGATCCCGATTCCGCTGGCTCGCAGTTCTTCATAATGCACGAGGACGCCCCGCATCTCGACGGTCAGTACGCCGCGTTCGGCAAACTCGTATCCGGTTACGACGTGCTCGATGAAATAGCGTCGACGCGCACGGGATTCCGCGACGAGCCGAGATATCCGCAGACACTGAAAAGGGTTTATATAAGAGAGGAGCAAAAAATGAAATACGGTATACAGCTTTACAGCATGCGCGATCTGGCGGAAAAGGATTTTGAAGCGGCGGTCGCAAAAGCGGCGGAGATCGGTTACTCAATGATAGAGTTTGCCGGTTTCTTCGGCAGAAGCGCGGAACAGGTCGTCGAGCTGATGAAGAAAAACAACATCGAGATGTTCGGCACGCATACAGGCATCTACGACCTCGTAAACGATTTCGAGGGCACCGTGGCGTTCCACAAGGCGATAGGCGACAAAAACTACATCATCCCGCATCATAATCTGAGAAACAAAGCCGAGATCGACGAATTCGTCGGGCTCGTCAACAAGTATCAGCCCATGCTCGAGGCGGAGGGCATCAAACTCGGTTACCACAACCACAGCATGGAATGGCTGCCGAACGACGACGGGATCATCTCGCATCCCGAGCTCTTGAACAGGACGAACATATACTTTGAAATAGACACGTTCTGGGCGTTCAACGCCGGACGCGATCCGGTCGCGCTTATGGAGCAGTACAAGGACAGACTGATCTCGATCCACATAAAGGACGGATTCAAAGGCGGGCGCGGGATGCCGCTCGGCAAAGGCGAGGCTCCCGTCGCGGCGGTCTACGCGAAGGCGCTCGAGCTCGGCGTGCCGATGGTGGTGGAGAGCGAAACGTGCGACCCGACCGGCGCGGACGAGGCCCGGATCTGCTACGATTATCTCAAATCGCTCGAATAAAGCAAAAAAAGCGGAGAAATCCGCTTTTTTTTGTGACCGGACGACCCGTAACCGTTACTGTATGGGTGAAGGTACCTTTGAAACGGAGAGAAAACCATGAATGACAACGAGATAATCTCATCGCTTACCGCACGCGACCAGAACGGTCTGTCGGAGCTGCAGAGCAAATACGGTGCGAAGCTGACCGGGATCGCACGCGGCATACTCGGCAACGGACAGGATGCGGAGGAATGCGTCAACGACGCGTATCTTTCGGTATGGAACAACGTACCGCCGGATAAGCCGCAGTCGCTGTTCGCGTACGTGTCGAAGATCGTGCGCAACACCGCGCTGACAAAGCTGCGCGACGGCTCGGCAAAAAAGCGCCGCGCCGAAATAACGGTCTGTATCGACGAGCTTGAGGACGTTTTGCCGTCGGGCGACGACGTGTCGCAGCGAATAGAGGCCGCGGAGCTTTCCGCGCTGATAAAAAACTTCCTCAGGTCGTGCGATGAGGACGAACGCGATATTTTCATCCTCCGTTACTACGGTTTCATGCGCGTGGCGGATATAGCGAAAAAATACGGCTTCACGCAAAGCCGCGTGAAAATGTCGCTGAAGCGCTGCCGCGACAGATTATCCGAATACCTTGAAAGGAACGGTTACAAAGTATGAAGAATAATGAAAAGCTTATCGAGGCGATAGGCGGCATAGACGGCTCCATGATCAATTCGGCGTTCGAG
>JAGDCE010000103.1 GCA_017958705.1 Clostridia bacterium | reverse complement strand
CGCGTTTCCATCAGGTTCCGCACGTTTTCGAGCTTCAGTTCGTTTATGAAGCGGATGACGGAGCGCCCGTCGGTCTTTTTGAATACATTGCAGAGATATTCCGGCGTGATGTCAAGGTACGAGGCGATGTTCTTCTGCATTATCGGCTCGGTTATGTGCTCGAAAATATATTCTTTCGCGCGCCTGACGTACAGTATGTCGCCGGGCGACGCGGCGCTGTCCTGCTCATTGCAGCCGCACAGCTCACCGAGAAGCTGCATGAACAGCCCCGAGGCGCGCAGCGTCTTTTCCGGGTAAAGCGTGCGGACGCGGATTATATCGCCGATCAGCCTCATGATCTGCGCCGTCCCGCGCTCCGCGTGCGTGACGAGCGGGATCCCGTCAAACGGCTCGACCGGATCGAACCCGAAACAGACCGTCTGATGTATATGAAATTTGTCCGTGTCAACGAACAGCGGCGACCCGTAAAAATTCGTTATGATGTCGCCGGGGTCAGCCTGCCCGGTCACGCTGTTCTGCGTGACCGTCAGCGAGCCCTCGATCACGCCCGTTATCTCCATTATGTGATAAGACGATTCGAGCATTACGTGATACTTGTCCGTCGAGAATCTGTGAGCAAATACGATGCCCGGCACCGTTTTGAATTCGGGTTCTTTCATATCGCGCCTCCGGTTGTCATTTTATTATAACGCATTATTTTAATTTTGTCAAGAAGGATTTTACAATATCTATTGAAAACGCGAAAATCGGTGTGATATAATGATAACGGATAACGAATAAGCCGCGGAGCCGCGCCGCCGCGCGCGGCGACAGAAAGAGAGGTAGTTCGTGAATAACGTCAACGCATTGAGAGAAGAGATAAAGGCGCCGGTCGAAGGTGAATTTCTTCCCAATCATTTCAGATGCAGGGGATACGCCGCCGGAGTCCGCGCCACGCCGTCGGGCAGGCGTGCAGACGGCCTTGAAGCGCTTTTTACGCTTCCGCAGCCTTATATATACAAAAACGATCTGATCGCGGGCAGCATCAGACCGTATTTCGTCGCCGCGTCAGAGGAAGACCGCGCCGCCGTCACACACTGGATGAGCAAATATCCGGAGCGCGGGTTCGGTACGAACGGCGACCATTTCGCCGCCGACTACCGCACGGCGGTGAGCGAAGGCGTCCCCGGCATGATCGCTCACACAGAGCGGTCGATGAATGATCATAAAGACGAACCGGATAAGCTCGATTTCCTGTCGAGCATGAAGGTCACGCTTTCGGCGCTTATAACAAAACTGCGCATGTACGCGGAAAAAGCCCGCTCGCTTATCGGCACGGAAGGGTACGACGACGATAATCTGCGCTTTATAGCGGACAACTGCGAGGCGCTGACGACCGGCGCGCCGCAGACGTTTGCGCAAGGTCTGCAGCTCGTCTGGATGATACACAACTGCTTCTTGAGCGAAGGCAGATACGCGATGGCGCTCGGCAGGATAGATCAGTATCTTTACCCGCTGTACGAGGCCGACGTGAAGCGCGGCGCGCTCGACGACGACCGCGCCGCAGAGCTTTTGGCGAACGTCTTCATGAAGATCTGCGAAAACAGGCTCCGCGGCTTTGACGACGTCGTAAACATCTGCATCGGCGGAGTCGACCGCGACGGCGTATGCGCGGTGAACGGGCTCACCTACTGCGTGATACACGCCGTGCGCGACGTGAACCTGCCCGGACCGAACCTGTCCGCACGCGTATGCGAGGACGCGCCGGACAGATTCCTCGACGAATGTCTGAAAGTCATAGGCACGGGCCTCGGTTATCCCGCGCTGATGAACGACACGGTAAATATGAAGGCGCTTCTGCATCACGGCTACGAACTCGAGGACGTCCGCGACTACTGCATGGTCGGATGTATCGAGAATTTCCTCACCGGCAAACAGCCGCCGTGGGTGGACGGACGTTTCGACCCGATAAATCCGATGCTTTCGGTCATACTCGATGACGGACCCGAACGGGACGGCATCACCGATATGGACGGCTTTATGCAAATCTACAAAGCGAAGCTGAAAAAAGCCGCGGATGATTACACCGCATGGATGCACGGCGTCTCGTCCGTCGCGGATCCGGAGAACTATACGGCGCCGTTTCTGTCGTGCTTCTGCGATTTCTGCATCGACCGCGGACTCGATATAAATATGGGCGGCAGTAAATACAGATCTTCGCACGGCGCGGTCCTGATGGGCATCGGCACCGTCAGCGATTCGCTCGCCGCGATAGAAAAACTCGTCTTCACAGATAAAAAATACACACTTTCGCAGATAGCCGAAGCGCTGCGCGCGAATTACGAGGGATTCGATCAGATGCGGCAGGATCTTCTCGACGCGCCGAAATACGGCAACGACGACGATCTCGCCGATAAATACGCGGTGTTCTACACCGAATATCTGTCCGACTTGTTCGACGGAAAACGCACTCACGACGGCGGCAGAGTCTATACCGCCATGGCGTCGAACGTTTCGAATATCTATTTCGGGCGCGAAATCGGCGCCACGCCCGACGGCAGGCTTTCCGGAGTCCCGCTGTCAGACGCCGCGTCGCCGACGTACGGCCGCGACAAGCGCGGCGTGACCTCGACGCTGCTCAGCGTTTCAAAACCCGATTATACCCGCTGCGCCTGCGGCACGGTCGTGAACCAGAAATTCTCGCCGTCCGCATTCAAGGACGGCAAGCGCGAGAAGCTCGCGCAGCTCATCCGCGTTTATTTCAAGCGCGGCGGTCAGGAGATCCAGATAAACTCGACCTCACGCGAGATACTTAAAGACGCCATGGATCACCCGGAGAACTATCAGTCGCTCGTCGTGCGCGTCTCGGGCTTCTCGGCGCTTTACGTCACGCTCGGCAGGGAGGTTCAGGAGGACATCCTGGCGAGGACTCAGCACGAGGCGGTATGAAAGAGCTGATCGTATCGGATATACAGCACTTTTCGACGGGCGACGGGCCCGGGATACGGAGCACGGTTTTCTTAAAAGGCTGCAATCTTCACTGTCCGTGGTGCCATAATCCGGAGACGGCGACGACCCGGACGCAGACGCTCGTCTTCCGCGGCGGCGTCACAAAAACGTACGGCGCCGTTATGACGGCCGAAGAGATCGCGCGCGACGTCTGCGGCGATATCGAATTCTACCGCGAAAGCGGCGGAGGGGTCACGGTCAGCGGAGGAGAACCGATGCTTCAGGCGGAAGGCGTCGCCGGACTGGCAAAGCTGCTCGGAGAAAAAGGCGTGGATACGCTTATAGACACCGCCGGATGCGTCCCTTATGAGTATTTCGAGACCGTGCGGCCGTTCGTTGCCGAATATTATTTCGACGTGAAGACCGCCGACGCGGAAAAGTTCACGGATCTGACCGGCGGAGATCTGGAAACGGTCACGGACAACCTGCGCCGGCTCGTGCTTTCCGGCGCCGGCGTCAAGGCGCGGATCCCGTTCATCCCCGGCGTCAATACGGACGACGAAGACTGCGAGCGGATCGCGGAGCTGATCGTGCGGTGCGGATGCAGACGCGCGTCGCTTTTGCCTTTCCACAGGCTCGGCGCGGCGAAATACGAAGCGCTCGGGATCGAATATAAATTCAAAAACACGCCTCCGCCGGATAAGGCTCTTCTTGAGCACGCGGCGGAGATATACGGAAAATACGTCGACATAGATATCGAATAGGAGTAACTTATGAAAGCGAAAGCCGCGATTTTCATGGGACCGGGGGTCCCGTTTGAGGTTAGAGAATTCGAAGTGACGGAAACGCCCGCGGGATACGGCAGAAGCGAGCTGATCGCAAGCGGAGTCTGCGGTACGGACCTGCATTTCATGCGCGGTACGCTGTTCGTTCAGCCGCCCACGGTGATCGGCCACGAATTCGTGGGACGCCTGACCGGATGCGACGAGGCGGAAGCCGCGGAATACGGGCTGAAAGCCGGTGACAACGTTATCGCCGATATCGCCGTACCGTGCGGCAAATGCCTGCTGTGCAGGACCGGCGACGACGCCAACTGCGTCGATATGCAGCTGACTAACGGCGGGAGCATAGACGAGCCGCCTTATCTGTACGGCGGATACGCAGAGGTGAACTACACGCCGCTGTCGAATCTGATAAAAATACCGGACGCGCTCGACCCTCTGGTCGCCGCGGCGTTCGCTTGCCCCGGACCGACGGCGGTACACGCAGTCAGACTCGCCCTTCAGGCGGGCGTACCGATAGGACCGGAGACAGTCGCTGTAGTGCAGGGACTCGGACCTGTCGGCAGCTTCGCCGTCGCATATCTCAGATCGTTCGGAGTAAATAAGCTCTACGCCGTGACCGCGGGCGACAACCCGCGCCGCGAAGAGCTTGCGCTCGAGCTCGGCGCCGACGAGGTGCTGAACCTCGACAGGGACGGAAAAGAAGCGGTGACACAAAAGATACAGGCCGAAAACGGCGGGCTCGGCGCCGACCTCTGTTTCGAAGCATCGGGAGCTGTGTCAGCTGTGCCGCAGGGCATGAATATGCTTCGAAACCGCGGCGCGTATCTCATCCCCGGTCAGTACAGCAACAGCGGCGGCGTCACCATACAGCCGCAGATGATCACGTTCAAAGCGCTGCGCATGATCGGCTCGTCGCAGTATTCGGTATGCGACGTCAGGGATTATCTCGATTTCCTTTGCGCGCATGAAGAACTGCACGAAACGATCCGCTCGCTCTGCACGTGTTATAAAGTGGAAGACGTCAATAAAGCGTTTGAAGACGCTATGGCCGGTAAAAACGTAAAAACTCTTCTGGTGAAATGATGATAAAAAAGAAAGCCGATATAATCATATTTTCAGGACAAAGCAATATGCAGGGCCAGGCCGAAGGCCCGTCCGATCATCTCCCAGTCGGTCACGCGTACGAGTATAAATATCTGTCGGACAGCCTCGTGCCGCTTGCCGATCCGGCGGGTGAAGATATAACGTACGAGGGCGGCGAAGGGGAGCAGTATCAGGACTACATGGGCGGAAACTGGCACGTAAAGCACGTGTTCGGAAGCGCCGCGTACGGTTACGCGACGCTGCTGCCGTCGTTCTGCCGCACGTATACCGGACTGACCGGCAAAGACGTCATCGCCGTCTCAGCCGCCAAAGGCGCGACGACGATAGATTACTGGATGCCGGGCACACCTGCGTTCAGATTCATCGCCGAAAAACTCGAGGGCGCGCGACGCGCGTCGTCGGATTACGAGATAACCGGCACTTATGTCGTCTGGCTTCAGGGCGAAAGCGACGCGATCGAGTCGACCGGCAGAGAAGAATACAGGCAAAAACTCGCCGTATTCGGTCACGCGCTGCGCGATACGCTCGGCGTCGACCGCTTCGGCGTGATCAGATGCGGGTATTTTACCGGAGACGAACGCGATCTGCAGATAATCGGCGCGCAGGATGATATCTGCAAGGAAGACACGTTTTTTCTGATGCTGACGGAGCAGATGACGACGCTTAACGGCATGCCTGAATATATGAATCCGTTCGCGGCGGGGCATCTCAATACGCGCGGGCTCGACAGGATCGGGCACGTTTCCGCGGTCACGCTCGCACAATCATTAAAATAACGTCTGTTTCACATACCTCCTTCCCCGGATCGGCTTCCGACCGGGGATTTCTTTTTGTCAAAGTTTTTCCGCGATACTTGACATATCAAAAATACTGCGTTATAATTAAACAAAAAGCGTAGCGAGGCCAGTATGGAAAAGAACAGATTTTTCCCACAGATCAACGGCAACTTCGGATTCGGCTGCATGCGCCTGCCCATGATAGGGGACGAGGTGGACAAAGAACAGTTTTGCCGGATGGCGGACGCGTTCATCGCCGCGGGATTCAATTATTTTGACACCGCACACGGATATATAAACGGCAAGAGCGAGACGGCGATACGCGACTGCGTGGCCGCGCGTCACGACCGCGGGGAATTCTTGCTGACAAACAAGCTGACCGACCCGTATTTCAACAAAGAAGAGGATATAAAGCCGTTGGTTTTGCAGCAGCTTCAGCTCTGCGGCGTATCGTATTTCGATTTCTATCTCATGCACGCGCAGAACAGGGAGAATTATAAGAAATTCAAAGCCTGCCGCGCGTACGAGGTCTGTTCGGAGCTGAAAAAAGAGGGATTGATACGCCACCTCGGTCTGTCGTTCCACGACAGCGCGGATATCCTTGATATGATCCTTACGGAACACCCGGAGATCGAGATCGTGCAGATCCAGTTCAACTACGTCGATTACGAGGATCAGTCGATACAGAGCAGACTCGTCTACGAGGTCTGCGAAAAGCACGGAAAGCCGGTGATCGTTATGGAACCGGTGAAGGGCGGAAATCTCGTGTCGCTGCCGGAGGAGGCGGATAAAGTCCTGCGCTCGCTCGGCGGCGGCTCGAACGCGTCGTACGCGATCCGTTTCGCCGCGAGCTTCCCGAGTATCGCGATGGTCCTGTCCGGCATGAGCAATATGGATCAGATGGAGGACAACATCTCGACGATGGCGGATTTCAAGCCGCTTGACGAGCCGGAATTCGAGGCCGTCGGCCGCGTCTGCGCGATATTCAGGAACATGGGGACTATCCCGTGTACCGGCTGCAGATACTGTGTCGAGGAAAATCAGTGCCCGATGGATATTCTGATACCGGATCTGTTCTCGGCGCAGAATGCGTACAGCGTGTTCCACAGCTGGAATACGAAGATGTATTATCGCAACGCGCTGACGAAGGACCACGGCAAAGCGTCCGACTGCATAGGCTGCGGCGGCTGCGAACACGTCTGTCCGCAGCATCTGCCGATCAGGGATCTGCTCGCCGACGTCGCGGAGACGTTCGAGAGAAGAAGGTAAAAGATCCTGCGGATCTGAAATATACCGGCTGATACGGGGAAAAGCCTTGTATCAGCCGGTATTTTTTCGTTTTGGTATTCGCCGGACGCTTGAGCGATTTAACGACCGCCGCAAATCAAGGAGTCGCTTCGCGACGAATGGTGCGCCTACGGCGCCTTTGGGGACTCCCCGCCCCCCTCTCCGGGAACCCCCACCGCTGTTCGCGGCGGGGAACCCCGGCACCGCCCCCAAACCCCCACCTCCCCCCAACATCTGTTGGGGCTTTTTCGACGGCGGG
>JAGDCE010000102.1 GCA_017958705.1 Clostridia bacterium | reverse complement strand
TCCTTTCGTTTTAAGATCTTTCTTTAGGTCTGATCATCCTGACCTTTTTCTGCGGCGGGTAATCCACGCCGCCGCGGCTGAACGGGTTGCACCGCAGTATACGCCACGCGGTAAGAAGCGAGCCGAAAAACCATCCGTGCAGACGGATGCATTCGTAACCGTATTCGGAACACGTGGGGTAATACTTACACGTGGCTCTGCCTTTCAGCGGCGACAGATATTTGCGGTAAAAGGCGATCAAGGCCATAAATATCTTATTCATTCCTCTCCCCCTTTTTCCCGCGGATGAGCCCGAGCTGCCTAAACGCCGGTACGAGCTCCGCGTATATGTCGCCGGTACGGGCCGACACCGCCTGCTGTCTTGCGGCGATGACTATGATCCTTCCGGTCTTTATATCGTACGTTCTGCATGCTTCATAATAGGCCTCGCGCAGTATCCGCTTGCAGCGGTTGCGCACGACCGCGACGCCGAGCTTTTTCGTGGCGGTGATGCCGACACGGTTGATCCTCGATTTTAACGGATTAGCCCGCTGTAAACGCGCAGCATGATAATCGGGTAAGTCATAGACGCAGATATATTTACCTTTGGAACAGGCTCCGTTCCTGTAAGCCTTTGAAAAAAGATGATTTTCCTTCAGCGTATAGTATTTCATTCAACTAAAAAACCCCTGTGTGGCAGAGGTTAGTAGCGGCAATAGCCTTTTCAAGCAAATCAATAGGTCAGTCTTTCTCTGCCTTTTGCGCGTCTTCTCTTGAGTACTTTTCTGCCGTTGGCAGTCGCCATTCTCTTTCTGAAGCCGTGCTCTCTCTTGCGCTGGCGCTTCTTGGGCTGGTATGTTCTGAGCATCTTATTTTTGCCTCCTTTTTTAGGGATTCATAGATTTATATACGGATGCCCCGATTAACGCATCAATATAATCAAAGCACACGTCTGCCGTTGTCGGCAGGCAACGCATATTATATTATAAGTTATACCCTTTTGTCAATACAAACCGGTCGGTTTTAATTGTAAATTTTTTTACAACGACTTGTTTTTTACGGCGTCGATGACGGATATATAGGCTTTTTCAAACAATTCGTCGATCCGCTCCGTTTTTTTACACAGATACAGATAACCCATCAGCGCCTCAAATCCCGTGGCGCGGCGGTAGTCCGACTGCGTCTGGTTTTTCGGCCGGTGAGTTATCCCGGCGTTCCTGCCGCGGCGCATTATCTCCGCCTCGTCTTCGGTCAGATAAGGCTCCACCGCGGCATACGCGCCGGACTGCGCGTGCGCGGTGACGAATTCCTGCGCCAGCGAATTGAATCTGCCGGTATCCGTTATCCCGAGCGAGATCAGCATCGTCCTGACGCGCACCTCGACGACGGCGTCGCCGAGATACGCGAGAACGGTCGCGCCGTACTGTTTTGCGGTCTTTTCGTCTTCGTTCATATCAGTTTACCCAGTTTCACGTAGAAGAATTTCTTCGCTCCGCTCAGTCTGTGGGCGGCAAAGTCGCGCAAGAACAGCGCGTACTCTCCGAGCGCGGCGCAGCTCTGTGCGTCGGCTTCGTGTCCGAACGCGTATTTCTGCATCGCGTCGGCCGCCGCGGTGAAGTCCGCGTCTCCGCCGGTCTCTCTGTTGAGCCGCGCGGCGTATTCGGACATCAGCTCCGTGTCGCCGCGTTTGAGATCGATCAGGCCGAGCAGGAATTTAATGAATTCCGTTATCCGCTTCGTATCTTTCTCGGGCGAGGGCGATCTTCCCTCCGCAGCGCGCTGCAGGATCGCGATCCGCTTTTCCCTGCGCTTCGACGCGAATTTGAGATAAATTTCTATTGCAGTACACAGCGCGAAGAACACGAGTACGCAGATAAGCGCTATCAGCGCTCCGCGGCCCGGGGCGGGGCCGGGATCCGGCGGATCCGTTTCCGGCGCGGTCGTCTCACCGGGCAGGGTCTCCGGCGCCGTCGTCTCGCCGGGCAAGGTCTCGGGCGACGTCGTCTCGTCGTCCGGGGCCGTCGTTTCCGGCGGCTCCGTCTCCGGCACCACCTCGGGCATCTCGCTGCTGTACATCCCGGAGAGCATCGGCGCCGTCATCTCGAAAGTCATCCAGCCGTAATGGCGGACGTAGACTTCGATCCAGGCGTGGCCGTACGTGTCGGTCACGGCGCACGTGAATTCCTTGTCGGACGCTCTGAAATCCGCCGCGAGATAGCCTTCGACGTATCTCGTCGGCACGCCGAGCGAGCGCAGCATCAGGGCGCCGGCGGTGGCGAACTGGACGCAGTATCCGTTTTTCGCGGAATCGAGGAACTGCGAAACGGTGTTGACGTTCTGCTTGTAGCCCTCGGGCTTCAGCGTATATCTGCATTCGCGGGCGAGGTATCTCGCGATGGAATCCGCCGCCTGATAAATGTTCGACGGTTTTTCGGTACTGTAGAACGTGCCGTTGAAGCCCTCGAGCGAAGCTATCGCGCGGATCGCGTGATCGGAAACGGCGGCGCTGTCGTACCACGGCATCGAAAGCGACGTTGCGTACACCTCATCCTCGTAATTCTCGGCTACTATCAGCTTGTTGTACAGTTCTTCAAGATCTTCGGTCGACATCATGTCGATGCGCGAGATTATGCAGCCGCTCGGGATCTTGATGCCTTCTCCGGAGAGCTTTTCGCGTATCTGCTCGCGCGCGTTTTCCAGATACGCCTCAAGTCCGGTTTCAGCCGCGATCTTCGCCTCGGCAGACGAGTTTGTCGCGCCGATCGCCGCCGCGGCGTACGCCTTGACGTACGGGTATACCGTCTCGTATACGGTCATATCGTCGTTGAACTTCGAAAGAGAAATACCTTTGTAATTCTGCACGTATCCGACGGTCGAATACTCGGCGTCCTTCATCTTCAGCTTCACCGTGCCGACGCCGTAGACGTACGAGAATTCCTTCGCGTATTCCTTATACATCGTGCCGGGCTCGGTTATGCCGTATTTGTGCGAAAATCTGCTCGCAAGGAAGCCCGTGCTGCCGCGGACCGAATTGCTCTTCACCGTCACGGCCTCCTTGACGAAACCGCGATTGAAGCTGCTGTCGTCCGCTTCCTTGTAGCTGTTCACTGAATTTGCGTAGGAGTCGACGATCGTGTAGAAAAGCTCCGTCACGTCCTCGGGCATAAAACCGTAATATCCGGCGTGATCCACGGTCGCCGCCCACGATTCGCCGTTGAAATCGCTGCCTATCCAGCTGCGCAGATACACGGGTTCGCGCGACTGCGCGGTGACGGTCAGCATCACCTTGCCGGTGGAGCGGCGCTCCGTCGGCTGTATGTTCTTTATATCGGCGTCGGAGTTTATCTCGTTGGCGCCGGACGGTCCGGAGGTCAGAGTCATGAAAGCGTCTCTCGCCCAGTCCATGACGCCGGTGAATATTTTCAGCTCCGGCGCGGGCTGTCTGATCTTCAGCGCCGGATAAATGCCGGCGGCGACTATTATCGCCGCGGCGGTGAACGCCGCGACGCCGGCTCTCGCTGACGACGCAAGGCTGCTCCGCCTCCGCGCGTACACCTTGCCCTTCTCCTCGGGCTCAGTTGACTTGCCGGCAAACGACGCTTGATATTTCAGTACGAGCAGACCGAAGCCGCAGGCGACCGTGAGAAGGAAGCCGACGCTGTCGGTCAGTATGTTGTAAGTGAACGTGATGGTCATCACCGTGCCGGCGATCATTATGACAGGCAGCACGACCGGGCGCCTGAACAGGCAGCCGGTGAACACGAACGAAACGGCCAGGCAGAACATTTCGTAACCGAGCGGAACAAGCGATTCGCCGACGTAGATCGGCCCCGGCTTTATCATGAAGATCGAAAGCGAGGAATATCCGATCGAGGCGAGCTTGCCGACCATTGCGTTCCAAAGCGAGACCGGCGCGCCGATAAACATCTCGAGCGGGTCCGGGTCTGTCTTCAGCGCGTAATAGACGAGGAAAGCCGCGGCAAGCGTCAGCGTCACTATGAAGAACGCTCTGTGAACGTGCGCCGAAAGATAGATGACGAACGCGCAGGCGCAGAGCACGGCGCACATAAGCGCAATGGTGCCGAAGCTGTTTTCGGGGAGGAACGAAAAGGCGTTCTGCATCATAAGACACACGCCGAGCGTGCCGCAGAACGCCACCGCAAGCCGACAAAGCATACCGGCGATCGTCCCCGCTACGCTCCTGTTCTGCTGCAGTCCGGCGCTGTCCGCGCTTTGCAGGACAGTACCGTTTCCGTTGCGTTTTTTCATATAAGCTCCTGACCGAACACGGTCCTTACTGCGATGTTGCCGTGTGTTAACTCCGCGGCGAACGCTTCCGCCTGTTTTTCAAGCTCGGCGGCGTTCTCCGCTTTGACCGTCGGTACGTAATATATCACCGTCACGGCGCGGTTCGTCGAGACGGAATCGCACAGCGTCGAGACGGTTTCCGCGTCGAGCTGTGCCGTGACGTAGATGAGGTCGTTTTCCGTGCCGTCGTCCGCAAAGCCAGCGAGCTTTGCCGCCGGTACGGCGTATCTCTGCCTGCACGCGGCGTAAAGCGGCACGAAAGAATCGAGCTGCTGTGTATAATCGAAAGTCTTTTTTATGATCGTGCCGCGCTGTTCGCGGTCGTCGACGAAGACGAGCGCCGTCTTTCTGCCGTGCGTTATACGCGACGTCGCCGCGAAAAGCGCGAGTTCGCAGACCGCGTCCTCGCAGTGTTCGTGAGTATCGGACGCGAATCCTTCGCCGTAAGCGGCGCCCGCGTCGGCTATGACGCAGCAGTTCATGCCGTTTTCAGAGCCGAAATGCTTCGTTATAAGCTCCTGAGCCTTGCCCGAGAGTTTCCAGTGAATGTTCCTTATCGGGTCGCCGGGCTGATATTCCTTGATCTCCGTTATCTCCGCGCTGTCGGCGCCGCTGTTGGGCACCGATGAGACGGACGACGTCTCGCCGACGTATCTGTCGCGGATCTCCTCGATCTGCAGACGCCGTGGGAGTATGAGCAGTTTCCCGCTGCGCCCGACACTGACTTTTATGCGGAAAAAGCGCAGAAGGCCGCTGACGTAGACGTTTTCGACGCGGCACTCGTATTCGCCCTTGTACGGGAAAGAAACGCTGCGTGAAAAATCGTACGAGCCGAAGCTGTTCAGCGGGACCGCGGTGATGAACGGGCTGCTCCCGAGCCCGTCGGCGTCCGGCAGGATCATTTCAGCCTCGGTGAACGGCACGGGCAGCGGCGAATTGTTCCTGATCTTTATATGGAAAGAGACCGGCTCGTTCTTTTTGACCGTGCCGGCCCCGCACGAAAAGCCCACGCTCACAGACGCGCGGGCTATCAGCGTATACGCGAGCTCCGCAAACGGAAGTATCAGGACGATTATCATGAATACGTACGATACAGGGTTGCGGAGCGCCTGCGTGAAGACTATGCCGATCACGAACAGGATCAGCCACAGAAACGCGTAACCGGTGACGGCAAAACTCCGTTTCTGCGGCCTGAACCGGCTGACTTTGCTTTTGCTTTTCTTTTTCATATCGACGGGACAGCGGTCCTCTTGAGTATTCCGTAAAGCAGATTTTCGGAAGTCTCCGCGGCGAGTCTCGCCTCGCGGCGGATGACGATCCTGTGCGCGGTGACGGGCACGAATACCGAGGCGATATCCTCGGGTATCACGTAGTTGCGGCCGTTGAGGTACGCCGTCGCCTGAGCCATTTTGGATACGATCAGCGACGCGCGCGGGCTAGCGCCGAGCGCGACCTCGCCGAGATGCCTCGTCTGCGCGACGAGATCGACTATGTAGGAATATATTTTGCTGTCTATATAGACGTCGGCGACGCTTTTGATCATCGCCTGAAGCTCGGCGGCGTCGACGACGCGGCGTACGTCGTCCATCGGGTTTCTGCCGCGGCGTTCGGAGATTATGCGGACCTCCTCGGACGGCTGCGGATAGCCGAGCGAAAGGCGGACGGAAAAACGGTCGAGCTGAGCTTCGGGCAAAGGATACGTTCCGACGAAGCCCGACGGGTTCTGCGTGGCGACGACGAAAAACGGATCGGGAAGCGGGTAACTTTTGCCGTCTACCGTAACGTTGCCCTCCTCCATCGCCTCGAGCAGAGCCGACTGCGTCTTCGGCGAGGCGCGGTTTATCTCGTCGGCGAGCATGATGTTGCACATCGCAAGGCCTTCGATGAACTCGAAACTTTCCTTCTGGCGGTTATACATGTTGAAACCGGTTATATCAGACGCCATGACGTCCGGCGT
Organism: Clostridia bacterium; assembly: GCA_017958705.1. GTDB lineage: Bacteria > Bacillota > Clostridia > Oscillospirales > CAG-272 > UBA1248. The sequence continues at coordinate 1,074 of JAGDCE010000102.1, read as the reverse complement.
GAACTGTGCGCGTTTGAATTTCAGCCCGCACACCGCCGCGAGCGACGCCGCAAGCGTCGTTTTGCCGGTGCCGGGAACGTCTTCGATCAGAACGTGGCCTCCCGACAGAAGCGCCGTGATGAGCAGAACGATCTGCGGACGCTTGCCGACTATCACTTTCTCCATCTCGTCTATCATGGCAGACAGTTTTTCTCTGCCGAATGTAACTCCGTTGTTCATCTGAAATCTCCGTTATGTTTATCTCAGCGACAGAGTCGCTGACGTTGTAAATGATTATAACATATATCAATGTGAATTGCAAGAGATTCGGGGGATTATTTTTTGAATTTTTTTAAAACCCAGTGCCCGGGCGAATACGGACCGCGTCCGTGGGAACAATATGATAAAAACAGCGAAAGGGATAAATACGATGCAGGTCAGCAGAGGCGATATTTATTACGCGGATCTTTCACCCGTCGTCGGATCCGAGCAGGGCGGGCTTCGCCCGGTACTTATTATACAGAACGACGTCGGAAACAGGTACAGCCCGACGGTCATCGCCGCCGCGATAACGAGCCGTACCGGCAAAACACGTCTGCCCACGCATATCGGCGTCACGTCCGACTGCGGTCTTTCAAAGGACTCCGTGATCCTGCTCGAACAGGTCAGAACGCTCGATAAACGGAGGCTGAAGGAGAAGATCGGTCACGTCGACCCGTCTGTAATGTCGATGGTCGACTCCGCCCTGTCCGTCAGCTTCGGGCTGTCGTGACGATTAAATGAATTGCGCCTGACGGCGCATGAATTGTCTGCAGGCGTGAATTTCCTGCGGAATGAATTGCCCGCGAACATAAGGAGTCGGCTCGCGCCGACAGTCTTGGGGGTCGCCCGCGCGCGGCTAAAGTCGCAAGAAGTCGATATATTTTGCTGTCGCAAAATTCGATATGTTTTGCATAACGCAAAACTCGAGATACGCGCCGCATAGCGTCGCGTTCGATATGGCTTCGCCGAGATAGACCGTAGGGGTCGGCGCCCACGACGACCCGTTGTCAAAAGCCCCAATTCACATTGGGGGGAGGCGGGGGTAAGGGGGTG
>JAGDCE010000008.1 GCA_017958705.1 Clostridia bacterium | reverse complement strand
GCCCGAGCGCCGAAGCTATCCTGAACGAATAGCGTGTCGCCGTCGAACCAAAAGATATAATAAACAATACGACCGCTGACTCCCCCGCTGCCCGTGATGACGAGATTGTCATCTTTTATGATATAAGTGAAGCCCTGCTCATAACCGTAGCATCTGTAGACTCCGGTCCCGTCTTCGTTGAAAACGAAACTGTTGTCTTTATCGCCGAGCCACTTGCCCGCGAATATCTTATACCACTCGCCGTAGATAGCGGTAAGCTTCGTCGGCTTTTCCTCTCCCTTCTTCCAACGGGTGTAACTGCGGGCGACGGGCCCGTCGTAGATCGTAAGCTTGTCGCCGTCGAGCTCAAAATGAAACACTCTCGTTAACCCGTCGCCAAAGTCAATAATCAGAACGTCGCCGTCGATCTCGTAGGCACACGTGTAATTATCGAAATAATACTTGCCGCTGTCAAAGCTGAACACGGTTCCGTATGCGTCATCCACCCACCTGCCGTCGATCTCTGACGTTTTGCTGACGAGGAAGCCGGGCCAGACGAATGCCGCCGTAGCCGCAATGGCGAGCAGCATCACCGCGGCAACCGTCACGAATATCAGTTTGCCGTGCTTTTTCATAGCAATCCCCTTTCAACAAATCGGCGTCATATCCGCTTATGCGATGCGCTTATATCACCAACGCCGTCACTGCCGCAGCAACGAATACGTCCTGAATGCCTACGTCGCGCCACAATCCGATCGAACAAAAACCGAACATCCTCAAATCGATAATCTTATCCGCCAGGCGCTGCCATCTCTCGGTGAACGCATTGCCCGAAAACTCCGTATCCGTTATGCCGACGCCATCGATAAGCAGCTTTTTCAGGTCTCCGCCGTTGACGTATTCGCGCTCTACGCCCTCGTGCTTCGGCCAAACGTTTCCGTCGTGGTCATACTGCATAACAAAGGTTTCACCGTTCTCGTCTCTTGTCAGCGTCGCGAGCTTGTTTTCGCGGTCGAGCACTACTCTGCAATTGTTATTCTCATATCGCGAGCCGCCGGAAACGACGTTTATCGTATTGTCATCATCATATTCGAACTCCGCGCCGCCGGAAGGTGTTCCCACAGATTTCAACCGACCGGACTCGTCGAAAATAAAGCCGTAGGAATAATTCACACCATCGGCGCCTTTGCCATATAAAGAGTGGGTAAGTGCGAAGGTGGTTTCATCGACCTTTTTGAATGTGAGCGTTCCAAGGTTCGTTATACCCGCTGCCGGATCTGACAGATACACAACGCAGTTATCTTCATTCCATTCATAAGTTGCAACGTAGGACGCTTTGATGTCGGGCCCCTCAAGTGCAAACGTTTTCTCCGCAGGGAGATACGGCACGCGCTCAGGCGGCACCTCCTTCGTGCACGCGCACAGCAGCGAGGGACAGCAGAGCAACATCGCCGCAGTAAGTATTAAAGAAATCACTCTTCGTTGCTTTTTCATAGTACCCTTCCGATGTCCTTCCTGTTCTTACTTGAACGCCGCTTTGCGCTTAGCGACGGCGGTTTCTCTGAAGTCCGACGGGGTAACTCCGGTGTATTCCTTGAATTTCCTCACGAAATGCGGTATGGTTTTGAAGCCGCAGCGAAGGGATATATCCTTCAGCGGCAGGGTGGTGAATTCCAGATGCTTTTTCGCTACGGCTATCCTGTAATCCCACAAGTATTCGACCGGCGTCGTGTTCAATTCCTGATTGAAAAGCCGCGTCAAGGTGTTGTGGTTCGTCGAAGCGGCGGCGCTTATGTCCGCGAGCGTGACGTCATCCTGATAATTGCCTTCGATATAGATGACCGCGCTTTTCAGATGCGGATCGGTCAATCTGTTCAAAGACTCTTCGGAGCTATCCTGCCCGAACGACCCGTAAACGCGTTCGAGCATAAGGATGATCTCCATAAAATACGACCTGCTGCGGCAGGACCAATACCAGTCCCGCTGCTCGAGAAGCTCGCTATCCAGCCGCTGAAACAGACGCAGGATATTATCGCTGTATCCGGCGAATATGTGAAAAACGTATTTCTCCCCGTCGATGAACGGCCGGAGCAGGAACATATCGTGGTTCATCGCAAGATGGCTGTAATCGTTGCTCCGGACGCGCGCGAAGGTCATATTGACGTTGAGAAACGCCGGGTGGAAATATATCGCGTCGCATTTCAAGCCGCGCTTTCGTATCAGGCGCGGGTTTTTGCTTTCGTCAAAGCAGACGAAGCACGGCGCGGCGGCGTAGATCGTCCTGCCGCCGACTTCGAAGGAGGCGTTACCCTCGCGCATGATAAGCAGCAGGAAGCAATGCCCCTTAATGTCGAGGTCTTTGAGCGTGTCGTTTTTTACGCATTGGATCTGCGCGATCCTGCCGACGTCGTATTCGCGGCCGATGGTTTGCGGTATCATGCGTTTCCCCTCGCGATCTGTTTGATTGCGTTATTTTATGCTTTTATTATAATTTGCGGCGCGGGAGAAGTCAATCGCTTCGCCGCGAAAAGTGAAGCAGAGATAATAAAAAGTGAAGCAGAGATAATTGGATGGCGGAACTTGGCGCACTCTGTCATCCTGAGCGGAGCCGGAGGCGGAGTCGAAGGATCTTGTTGGGGATGTAGTGTAAAAGAAAAAGTGTGTAGTCGGAGTCGGCACTTTTTCGGATGCTCCGAATACACACTTTTGTTTTATGTATGACCGTTTTCTTTAAGATCCTTCGACTTCGCGGCTGCGCCGCTTCGCTCAGGATGACAAACGTGTTGCTTATAATGCGCGGGCGAATGATATTCGCCCCTACGGAGTGCGGGCTTCGCCCGCGACACCTCATCCGGCGCTTCGCGCCACCTTCCCCTCAAGGGGAAGGCTTGCGCGCCGAGGCAATGCCCGTCCCTACGGGGTCAGCGCTTCGCGTCGGCTTCGATGAAGCGTTTATAGGCGGCGCGGAGCTCTTCCGCCTTCTGCTCCGGGGCGGTGGGGTTGCAGTGCGCCCATGCGCCCGTTTCGCTGGACGCGTTGAACTTCTGCTTGACGTCCGAGCGCATCGGCGGGAAGAATTCGATATGGAAATGGAAGTATTCGCTCGTGTCGCCGCTGTTGACGGGCGCGTTGTGCATGCACATCATATACGGGAAGTTCGTGTTAAAAAGCGAATCGAGCATGCCGGAAACGCGGCGGACCGTCTGCCCGAGCGCGAAACGCTCCTCGGCGGTGAACTCCGTGATATCGCCCTTGTGCGCCTTCGAAATAATATAGACGCCGTAGGGATATTCGCAGAAAAACGGCAGGAAAACGGTGAAGTATTCGTTCTCAAAGATTATACGCTTCCGCTCTTTGACTTCGTTCTCGAGCAGGTCGCAGTAGAGGCATTTGCCGGTCTGCTCCTTGTGCTCCTTCGCGCTGTCGAGCTCGAGGCAGAGCTTTTTCGGCATGAAGGAATAGCCGTAGATCTGGCCGTGCGGGTGCGGCATCGTGACGCCGACGACTTCGCCTCTGTTCTCGAAGATGAAGACGTACTTTATGCGCTCGTCGGCTTTCATCGCGTTGAAGCGCTCTACCCACAGGTCGACGAGCTTGAGCATATGCTCGTCGGTCAGCTCGCGGATCGGCTTGGTATGGTCGGGCGAATACAGTATGACCTCGCATTTGCCGTACGCTTCCGCGGTCTTGAAGAAGTCGGTCGCGACGGGGTCGGGAGTCGGCGGAGTCTGGCTCAGCGCCGGGAAGTCGTTGGGGTACATATAGACGTCGTAGTTATCCGGGACCTTGCCGGAGCCGGGACAGAACGGGCAGTCGTTTTTCGGCATCTGCGGGCGGTTCTGCCTGTGCGACGCGATCATTACCCAATCCTTGATAAGCGGGTGCCATCTGAGTTCAGCCATTTTTCTTTCCTCCAAATAATATGTCTTTCAGGTATTCGCCTGTGAATGAGCCCTTCGTTTTCGCGACCTGCTCGGGAGTGCCGCAGGCGACGAGCTCGCCGCCCTCTTCGCCGCCCTCGGGGCCGAGGTCGACGATATAGTCGGCGGATTTGATTATATCGAGATTGTGCTCGATGACGACGACGGTGTTGCCCGCGTCGACGAGCCGCTGCAGCACTTCGACGAGCTTTTTGACGTCCGCGGAGTGCAGGCCGGTGCTCGGCTCGTCGAGGAAGTAGATCGTCTTGCCGGTCGCGCGCTTCGCGAGCTCGGTGGCGAGCTTCACGCGCTGC
>JAGDCE010000007.1 GCA_017958705.1 Clostridia bacterium | reverse complement strand
AGCATCGTGATGCGGGCAAACGGTTTTTCGAGATCCATTTCGACGCCGTTGTACGTGATGATGCCGGTGCCGAGCACTTCGTGCGCTATGTGACGGAACATATTTTCCGTCAGATCCATCATGCCGTGATAATCCGTGTACGCCTGATAAAGCTCCATAAGCGTGAATTCGGGGTTGTGGCGCGTGTCGAGGCCTTCGTTTCTGAAAACGCGTCCGATCTCGTAGACTCTTTCAAGGCCGCCGACGATGAGCCGCTTCAGATAAAGTTCGAGCGATATGCGCAGACGGAAATCCTCGTCAAGCGCGTTGAAATGCGTCTCGAACGGTCTCGCGGCGGCGCCGCCGGCGTTCGAAACGAGCATGGGCGTCTCGACCTCGATGAAGCCGAGCCCGTCGAGATAACGGCGGATCGAGCTTATGATCTTTGATCTCTTTATAAACGTGTCTCTTGACTCGTTGTTCATTATAAGATCAACGTAACGCTGACGGTAGCGCGCGTCGGTGTTCGTCAGCCCGTGGAATTTTTCGGGCAGCGGACGCAGGCTCTTCGAAAGCAGAACGACTCTCGTCGCATGGATCGACGGCTCGCCGGTCTTAGTGGCGAAAACCGTGCCCTCAATGCCCACGATATCGCCGATATCGGTCTTTTTGAATTCGGCGTAAGCCTCCTCGCCGATATTGTCGCGCGCGACGTACGCCTGTACGGTGCCCTTCAGATCCTTTATGTGGCAGAAAGACGCCTTGCCCATTATGCGCTTCGACATGAGTCTGCCGGCGACGGTCACGCTCTGACCGTCAAGCGTTCTGAAAACGCCGTTCTCCGCATCATAGTCAGACGTGATGTCGGTGCTGTGATGCGTGACGCCGTACTTAGTTATGACGAACGGATCTTTGCCCGCGGCCTGCAGATCTGCAAGCTTCTGGCGGCGTACCGCGAGTATGTCGGACAGATCCTCCGTGCTGTTTGTCAATTGATTATCGTTCATGACTTCAGTCCTTGCTCTTTTCTATTTTTTCGATTATGATGGTGAGATCGCGTCTGGGAAGGTGTACGGTCACTCTGTCGCCGACTTTGGCGCCGATTATCGCCTTGCCTATCGGCGAGGTGTCGGAGATCTTGTTCGCGAACGGATCGGCCTCGGTCGAACCGACGAGCATATACTCTATCTTCTGATCCCTGTCAACGTCTTTGACGGTGACGGTGACGCCGACGCTGACTCTGTCGTGAGTCACGTCGTCGGCGGAGACGAGGCGTACGTGCTTGAGCATCTCCTCAAGCTCCGTAATCCTGCCCTCGACCTGCGCCTGCTCGGTCCTCGCTGCTTCGTATTCGCTGTTTTCGGAAAGGTCTCCGAATTCTTTCGCGGTCTTTATCGCATCCTTGACTTCCTGCTTCTTTACCGTTTTCAGGTAATCGAGCTCGTCTGTCAGTTTTTTCAATCCTTCTTCAGTTACCGTAATTTCGTGCATGGTGTGCTCCTCTTATTATTTTTCTTTTATAATCTCGATCGCTCTTCTGAGCTGATCGTCGGTTTCGTACGTAAGTTTATAGAAGTTTATTTTTTTCGACTCCTCGGAAAGCTCCACGACCTCGTCGGGCGTGATGCCTTTGCCCTCGAAGTTGTCGGACTTCGGCGGGTAGTAGTGCTGCATCGAAATGTATACGACCGATCCGTCGCTTAGCGCGTAAGGCGCGGTCACAGTGCCTTTGCCGTAAGTCTGCGTCCCTATCACCGTCGCGTAGTCATAATCCATCAGCGCGGAGGTGAACAGCTCGGCGGCGGACGCCGTGTTGCCGTTGACTATCACGACCATCGGCATGCTGACGCACGACGCGTCGGACGAAAGCGACGTCCAGTTGCCTTCGGCGTCGACCATGCGGACGACGTCTCCCTCGGGCAGGATGTAGTCGAGCATCGATCTAACGGAGGAGAGAAGACCTCCCGGGTTGTTTCTCATGTCGAACACTATCCTGTCGCAGCCCGCGGCCTGCGCGGTGCTCACCGCCTCTTTCAGCTCGTCGGGCGTGTTTTCGTGGAAGCTCGATATCGCGATCACGGCGATGTTGCCGTACTGCGTGGATTTAACCGTGCTCGCGGTCACTGTGTCGCGCACCGGCTCGACCGTCAGCGACTCGGCGTAACCCTCGCCGCGGCGCAGCGTCAGCGTGACCTTCGATCCTTTTTCGCCGCGCACGGCGTTTATCGTGTCGTCGAAGCCCAGCTCGGCGACGTTCTTGCCGTCGACGCCGACTATCAGGTCGCCCGGCTCTATCCCGGCTTTCTGCGCGGGCGAGTCGTCGTAGACCGACAGCACCTCGACCGCGAGGTATTCGGTGTTCCAGATCACGGATACGCCGATGCCGTCCGTGCGGGAGTTCAGTCCCTCGACGTATTCGTCGTATTCGCTGCGGCTCATGTAGTTGCCGTATTTGTCGCCGGTACCGAGGATGTAACCCTCGATCAGCCCGTCGATCAGCGCGTTTTCGTCTATTTCATTGATATAGTATTTGCGGTATATCTGGTCGAGCTGCGACAGCTTGCTGTCGGCAAAGCGGTCCTGCTCGATCGTCGCGAGCTTTTTGTGATAGCTCTGACGGACGGTGAGGAACGTTATCTGAGACGCGAGCACCGCCGCGGCAAGCGCCGCGATGACCGCCGCGAAGAGCGGTATCCTGCGTGTTTTCTTCTCGGGCCCGTTTTCCGGGGCTTGTTCCTTTTCTTCCGTCTTTGTCTTATTGTCTTCCGCCGTTGTTTCCTCTGATGCTTCCGCGGCGTCGTCCTCCGGTATTTCCGGAGCGGTTTCCTCCTCCGGCACCGCGTTTTCGTCGTATTCGGACATTTTTCGGACAGTTTCCTTTCGTTTTATCGTGTGAAAATATATAATTGACGGACGCGGCTTGACAGCGCCGCGCCCGTTTTTTTCGTTTTATGCTTTTGTCAGACCTTGTAAGTCTTTCTTCTCGGGTTGTTCAGGTTGTCATATCTCGGACTGTCGTTTTTCCTCAGCTCGTAGATCTTTGTGAAATACAGCATCGGATCTTCTCTCGTCCTGCCGTCTTCCTGAATGATCTCGAAATGGAGGTGGTTGCCCGTGCTGTCTCCGGTCGTTCCCACGAGCGCTATGACGTCGCCCTGCTTTACCTTGTCTCCGACCTTGACGAGCAGCTTGGAGGCGTGCGCGTAAAGCGTGGTGTATCCGTCGTCGTGAAGGATCATTACGTAGTTGCCGTATGACGACGAGTATTTCGCCGTGATGACCTTGCCGGAACGTGACGCGTAGATGCTCGTGCCGCGCGCGGCGCCGAGGTCCACGGCTTTATGGAATCTGATTCCCGATGAGAGCGGACTCGGTTCGTAACCGAACCAGCCGGTGATCTTGAAGGAGTTCATCGGCAGCGGCCACAGATATCCGCCGTTGCCGTACGCGGCGGCGTTCAGCTCCGCCTGCCTCGCTCTCGCGGCGGCTTCCTGGTCTGCCGCGGCCTGCTGAGCTTCCTCGCGGGCTCTTCTCGCGGCTTCCTCGGCCTCCCTCTTTCTGCGTTCCTCTTCTTCTCTGCGTTTGCGTTCTTCCTCGAGTTTGCACTGACGCTCCTCCTCGGTCTTTATCAGTGCGGCTTCTTCCTCTTTGGCGCGGGCGATCTGTTCGCTGAGCGACTTTTCGGCTTCCTCGTTCGTTTCGAGGACCGCCTCGTATTCGAGCTGATCGGCTTCAAGCTTGATTATGTATTCGAGCTTCTGCATCTTCAGCTCTTCAGCCTCGTTGAGCTGTACGTCGAGCTGCTTTGCGTATTCTTCCTTTTCGGATTTGAAGACGTTCAGGTCGTAAAGCTGGCTCTCGTGCTTCGTTATTGTGTTTTCAAGGTTTTGTATCAGGTGCTCCTGATAATCCATCAGCGTTCCGATGTAATGTATGTTCGACAGAAAGTCGGACAGGGAAGCGGAGTGGAGCAGGAATTCCACCGTCTTGAAATCGGAGCTGCCGGCCTCGTAGTCGTAGCGCAGGAATTCCACGATCGAATTCTCCTGTTT
>JAGDCE010000101.1 GCA_017958705.1 Clostridia bacterium | reverse complement strand
GGGCTTCCAGGTCCTGTTGGATCTGCGGTGAGAGTGGGAAACTTTGATTCCGAACGTGACGCCCTTGTCGCAAAAATCACATTTAGCCACCAAAAACACCTCCTTAAAAATTCAGCAAGGGCTATTATAACAAAGCTTCCGAGAAAATGCAAGAGTTTTTTTCAAAAAAATTGCGATAATGATTCGATAGATTTATCAAACACTGAAAAACCGATCCGCCGGGGCTGCGGCGGGGAACGGAGGAAAGTATGCCGTCAAACAAAAAAGTGCCGCTCAGGCACGTTATCGAAGAGCTGGGACTGCGGGTAATCTACGCTCCGGAGGATTACGGTAAAACGGAGATAATCACCTGTGAGATCAACCGTCCGGCGCTGCAGCTGGCGGGCTTTTTCGAGGCTTACGACTGCACGAGGATACAGATCGTTGGCATGGTAGAGATGATCTACCTTCGCGGTCTGGACGACGTCGAACGCAAAAACAGCGTCGACCGCCTTTTCGCCGCGGGACTCCCGCTTCTCGTCGTGACACGCTCGATCGAGCCTTTGCCCGAGATGCTGGAAGCCGCGCAAAAGTACGGCGTCACGCTCGCGCAGTCGTCGGCGACGACGTCGGAGTTTACCGCCGCGCTCATAAGCTATCTCAACGTTGAAATGGCGCCGTATATCAACCAGCACGGCGTGCTCGTCGAGGTCTACGGCGAAGGCGTGCTCCTGCTCGGCAACAGCGGCGTCGGCAAAAGCGAGACCGCGATCGAGCTCGTCAAGCGCGGACACCGCCTTATCGCCGACGATTCCGTTGAGATAAAGCGCGTTTCGTCAAAGACGCTCGTCGGTACCGCGCCGGAGATAATCAGGCATTATATCGAGCTGCGCGGCATCGGCATCGTCGACGTCCGCAGGCTGTTCGGTATGGGCTCTGTCAAGCTCACCGAGAAGATCGACCTCGTCGTTCACCTCGAGCCGTGGAGCGAGGATGTCGTCTACGACAGAATGGGCATGGAGACCGAATACACGAGCATACTCGGCATAAACGTCCCGTCCGTGACGATCCCCGTCAAGCCCGGCCGCAACCTCGCTATAATCGTTGAGGTCGCCGCAATGAACAACAGACAGAAAAAACTCGGCTATAACGCGGCTATGGAGCTCGACGCCAAGATAACCCGCGGAAGCAGGGAAGCACAGAGGATATCGGAGTTGAACGAAGCATGAAAAGAATAGGCATAGATCTCGGCGGCACATATATAAAAGCCGGAATTACCGATGAAAACAACGACATAATCTTCAGGGGAGAAGCGCCTACCGGCCTGCCTTGTCCGCCTGAAACCGTCGCGGACAACGTTGCCGCGCTCGTCAAAAAGCTCGTCGCTGACGCCGGCCTTACGCTCGGCGATATCGAAAGTATAGGCATGGGGAGCCCCGGCACCGTCGACTGCGACAACGGAATAGTCGAATACGCGAACAACCTCGGCTTCCGCGACGTCCACTTTGCCGAAATGATACGCGAAAGGCTCGGCAAGCCGCTGTACATGGGCAACGACGCCAACGTCGCCGCCTACGGCGAATATGTCAAGTGCGGTGAAAAATACACATCCTTCGTCTTCATCACGCTCGGAACGGGCGTCGGCGGGGGAATAATAATCGACGGCAAGATCTACACCGGTTTTAATTTCGCGGGCGCGGAGCTCGGACATATCGTAATTGAGAAAGACGGTTACCCCTGCACCTGCGGCAGAAAAGGATGCTGGGAGAGCTATTCGTCGACTAACGCGCTGATCCGCATGTGCCGCGACGAAATGCACAAGGACGCTTCCTCCGCGCTCTGGCGCCTTTGCGGAGGCGACGAAGGCAAGGTCACGGGCAGGACGGTTTTCGCCGCCGTAGCTGAGGGCGATCCCGCCGCTAAGGCCGCGCTCAAGGTCTTCATCGACTACCTCGCCTGCGGCATCGCGAGCGTTATAAATATTTTCCAGCCGGAGGTGCTCTGCATCGGCGGAGGCATTTCCGCGCAGGAGGAATATCTTATCGAGCCGCTGAAAAAGGCGGTCGAAGCGGAGACCTACGGCATGGGCGGCGGCAGACGCACGCAGATACGCGCCGCTAAGCTGCTCAACGACGCGGGGATAATCGGAGCCGCCGCGCTCGGCGAGCTGTATAAATGATCATCGGAGGAACGCTTTGGAGCTGATCGAACGTCTCCCTGAGGGGATCGAATATCTTATAAACGAGCCTATGAGCCGGCACACGACCTTCCGCACGGGAGGCCCTGCCGACCTTATGCTGCTGCCATCATCTCTGCAGGAGCTTCGCGAAACGCTCTCGCTGCTCCGAAGTGAAGGCGTAAAGCCGTTCATACTCGGCAACGGCTCGAATCTGCTCGTTTCCGACAAGGGGATAAGAGGCGTCGTCGTGAAGATCGGCGCCGGGCTTGACGGTATGATTGCCGACGGCGACCGCGTTATCTGCGGTTCGGGAGCGTTTCTCACGCGCCTGTGCGGCTTCGCGGCAGAAAACTCGCTCACCGGAGCGGAAGCGCTTTACGGCATACCCGGCACCGTCGGAGGCGCGGTCTACATGAACGCCGGTGCTTACGGCTCGGAGATAAAAGATATCCTCGTCAGCGCCGATTATATCGAGTCCGACGGGACTTTCGGAACTCTTCACGGGACAGAAGGCTACGGCTATCGCCGCAGTCCGTTCACGGACGGAGACAGGATCATTACCTCCGCAGTATTCGCTTTCAAGCGCGGCGACCGTGCGAAGATAGAAGCGAAGATGGAGGATATCAAGTCGCGCAGGGCTGAAAAACAGCCTCTGAACTTTCCGAGCGCGGGCAGCGTATTCAAACGTCCGGAGGGATACTTCGCCGCGGCGCTGATAGAGCAGTCCGGCCTCAAGGGAACGACAGTCGGCGGGGCGCAGGTGAGCGAAAAACACGCCGGCTTCATTGTCAACACAGGCGGCGCGACGACGGGTGACATACTGAGTCTTATCGATATCGTTAGGGAAAAAGTGCTGAAAGATTCCGGCGTTTTGCTTGAAACGGAAGTCAGGTTCATAGGGGAGGAGTAAAATGGGCAACACAGTCTTTATAACGGGTATGTCCGGCGCGGGAAAGTCCCGTGCGATCAACGCGCTTGAGGATATGGAATACTATTGCGTGGATAACCTTCCCGCAAGTTTGGCTACCACCTTCGCGGATCTTGTTTCACAGTCAAGAGACAAGCTTTCTAACGTCGCCATCGTCATCGACACGCGCGACGGCGAAAACGTCGGTATCGAACTCTCCGCGGCTCTTCGCGAACTGACCGAGCGGAGCATAAACTACAAAGTGCTGTTCCTCGAAGCGACTACACCGACCATTGTCCGCCGTTACCGCGAGACGCGACGCAGACATCCGCTGGCGCACACGACGGGCGGAGACGTTGCCGCGGCCGTCGAAAAGGAACGCCGGTTGCTTACGCCGCTGCGCTCTATGGCGGATTATATCATCGACACGAGCAATTCAACGCCCGCGCAGCTCCGCGAACGCATAGTTTCGCTCTTTTCGACCGAAAAAAGCTCCGGGATGGCGATCTCATGCGTATCGTTCGGTTTCAAATACGGCGTTCCGACCGACGCCGACCTTGTATTTGACGTTCGCTGTCTTCCGAACCCGTTTTACGTCGATGAGTTGAAGCACAGCACGGGACTTGACGAACCCGTCAAAAAGTTTATTTTCTCGCACCAGTCTTCAAACGATTTTCTCGCGAAGATAACGGATTTCATCGACTTCGCCCTTCCGCTTTATTCGGAGGAGGGTAAGAGCCAGCTCGTGATCGCGATCGGCTGCACCGGCGGCAGACACCGTTCGGTCGCTTTCGCGCAGGCCGTCGCTGAACACATCGGCGCAGAAGCGATCCACAGGGATATCAGCAAATAATGGGTATAAATATGTCTTTCTCTTCAGAAACGAAAACCGAATTATGCGAGCTGCCTCTCGGCGAGACCTGCTGCGTTACCGCGGAATTCTACGGTATGCTGCTGTTTTGCAGGGAGTTCGGCGAACGCCGCATACACGTCGTGACGGAAAACGAAGCGGTCGCGAAGCGCTTCCGCGATCTGTGCAGATCGCTGTTTTCAATCGCGCCGAAGATCGCGCAGGAGAAAGGCCGCGGTCTCGGCAAGTTCAACGTCAGTATTTCCGGCGACGACGCGGAGCGTATTTTCAGCTTTTTCGGGCACGACGGAACGCAGGTCTCCACTCGCGTCAACTATGATATAGTCCTTCCTCAGTGCTGCCGCAGGTCGTTCCTGCGAGGCGCTTATCTGACCGGAGGTAGCGTTACCGACCCTAACAGCGGATACCATCTCGAGATAGCCACATCTCTGTTCAACCTCTCCAACGACGCCGCGGACGTGATGGCGAGCCTCGGGCTTTCGCCAAAGCACGCAAAGCGCGGCGGCAAAAACATCGTTTATTTCAAATCCAGTGAAGAGATCGAAGATTTTCTGAATAACATCGGTGCGACGTCGAGCGCTTTTCGCCTTATGGAAGTAAAGGTCATGAAGGACGTCCGCAACCGCGCGAACCGGCTCAGCAACTGCGACAGCTTCAACATTTCGCGCAGCATAAACGCCGGCGTCGAGCAGGCGGAACAGATCCGCAGAACGCTCGATAAGAAGGGAAAGGCGCATTTTCCGCAGGAGCTTCGCGAACTCGTGCTGCTTCGCGTCGAGAACCCGGAGGCTTCGCTCCGTGAGCTCGGCGAAATGCTCGAGAAGCCGCTTTCCAAATCAGGCGTCAGCCATAAACTCAGAAGGATAATGGAGTATACCGAATGACCGACTTCGTCCACCTCCACGTTCACAGCGAATACAGTCTCCTTGACGGCGCGTGCCGCATCAAGGAGCTTGTTTCGCGTGCAAAGGAAATGGGGCAGAAGGCGGTCGCGATAACCGATCACGGCGTTATGTACGGCGCGATCGACTTTTTTAAGGAATGCCGCGCGCAGGGCGTCAAGCCGATCATCGGCTGCGAAGTTTACGTCGCGCCGCGCACGCGCTTCGACAAGGAGCACGCGCTCGATTCGAATTATTATCACCTCATCCTGCTCTGCGAAAACGACGAAGGCTACCATAACCTTATGAAGCTCGTTTCCGTCGGCTTCACCGAGGGCTTCTACGTCAAGCCGCGCGTCGACGAGGAAACGCTGCGCAAATACAGCCGCGGACTTATCTGCCTTTCCGGCTGTATTGCGGGCGAGGTGCCGCGCAAGCTGCTTTACGGCGACTACGACGGCGCGAAAGCGGCGGCGCTGAAACACCTTGAGATCTTCGGCGAAGGCAACTATTTCCTCGAGGTGCAGGACCATGATATGGAGGAAGAACACCGCGTTCTTCCGCTTATGAAGCAGCTCTCGCAGGAGACGGGCATACCCATGGCCGCCACCAACGACGCCCATTATATCTCGAAGGACGACGCGCTTTTGCAGCGCGTGCTTATGTGCGTGCAGATGAACCGCACGCTTGACGATCCTGAAAAATACGGCTTTCCGACCGAGGAGTTCTACCTTAAAAACGGAGACGAGATGGCGGAACGCTTTTCCGGATACGCCGACGCGGTAGAAAACACCGTGAAGATCGCCGACCGCTGCAGCGTGGAGATCGAGTTCGGCGTAACGAAGCTGCCTTACTTTGTGCCGGAAAACGGCGAGACGCCTTATGACTGCCTCTGCCGCCTGTGCTTCGAGGGCATGAAGAAACGCTACGGTGAGAACCCGTCCAAGGAGATAACCGACCGTCTCGACTATGAGATCAAGACCATCGACAAGATGGGCTACGTCGAGTATTACCTGATAGTCCATGACTTTATACACTACGCGAAAACTCACGATATCCCCGTCGGCCCCGGCAGAGGAAGCGGAGCGGGGAGTCTCGTCGCGTACTGCATAGGCATAACCGGCATCGACCCGATAAAATACGGGCTTATATTTGAACGCTTTTTGAATCCCGAGCGCATATCCATGCCGGATTTCGACGTCGATTTCTGCGTTGAAAAGCGCGGCAGGGTAATAGACTACATTTCGTCGAAGTACGGCGAAAACCACGTTGCGCAGATAATAACCTTCGGGACCATGGCGGCTCGCGCGGCGATACGCGACGTCGGCAGAGTGCTCGGCATCCCTTATTCCGACGTCGACCGCCTCTCTAAGATGATCCCGTTCATGACCGATCTGAAGACCGCTCTCGCGCGCAGTAAGGAGCTTCGCGATAAGTACGAGGAAGGCGGGAAGACAAAGCAGCTGATCGACCTTGCGCTCCGCGCGGAGGGTATGCCGCGCCACGCGTCGACACACGCGGCGGGCGTCGTCATAACGCGCGGCGAGGTCACTGAGTACGTCCCGCTGATGAAAAACTCCGACTCCGTCGTCACGCAGTACCCGATGGGAACGCTTGAACAGCTCGGTCTGCTGAAGATCGACTGCCTCGGGCTCCGCAACCTCACCGTCATCGACAGCGCCGTAAAAGCGATACGCCGCAGGGAGCCGGACTTCGATATAAACGAGATATCCCACGATGAAAAGCGGGTCTACGATATGCTTTCAAAGGGGTATACCGAAGGCGTTTTCCAGCTTGAATCAGCGGGGATGCGCAATCTGCTTTCGTCGCTCAAGCCGGAGCATCTTGAAGACATAATCGCCGCGATATCGCTTTACCGTCCCGGGCCGATGGATTCGATCCCGAAATACCTCGAATACCGCGCCCATCCCGAGCGTATCAAGTACGATCACCCGCTGCTCGAAAACATCCTCAAGGTAACGAGCGGCTGCGTGATATACCAGGAGCAGGTGATGCAGATCGTCCGCGATCTGGCGGGCTACTCGCTCGGCAGGGCGGATCTCGTCCGCCGCGCGATGAGCAAAAAGAAAGCGGACGTAATGAAAAAAGAGCGCCATAACTTTATCTACGGCAAGCCTGAAGACGAGGACGGTCCCGCGATCGACGGCTGCATAAAGCGCGGCGTAGATGAAAGCACCGCGAACCGTATTTTCGACGATATGATGTCGTTCGCGTCATACGCGTTCAACAAGTCCCACGCCGCTGCGTACGCGATCGTCGCGTATCAGACTGCGTATCTGAAGGCGCTTTATCCCAGTGAATACATGGCCGCGCTGCTGACCAGCGTTATGGGCAGCGCGGATAAGATAGCCGAATATATCAACGAGTGCAGGCGTATCAACATAAAAGTTCTCCCGCCCAGCATAAACGAGAGCCTTGAGAGCTTCGTTGCCGGAAAAGACGGCATACGCGTCGGGCTCCTGACCGTCAAGGGCGTCGGGCTTAAATATCTGAACGACTGCGTGCGCGAAAGGGAAGCGAACGGGAAATACAGATCCGTCTTCGATTACATCAAGCGCACTTCGAAATACGAATCGAACAAGCGCGCCGTGGAAAGCCTCATCAAATGCGGCGCGTTCGACGGTCTCGGCGCGACGCGCAAGCAGATGCTGACGAGCTACGAGGCGTATATGTCGCAGGTATCGGCGTCGAAGAACCGCAATATCGAGGGACAGACGTCGCTGTTCGGCTTTATTGAGCGAAGCGACGACTTCGCCGAGCCGAGACTCGAAAACGTCGGCGAATATCCGGTCGCCGATCTGCTCCGTATGGAGAAAGAGACGCTTGGCCTCTACATTTCGGGGCATCCGATGAACGGTTTCGAGGACAAGGTCAAGCTTCGCGGATGTGTGGATATCGCGCGCGTGCTCGCGGAAACGTCCGAGGAATACGGCGGCATAAAGGACGGAGACAACGTCGCGGTCGCCGGCATCGTCACGGAATTAAAGAAAAAAGCGACCAAAAACGGCCAGCTGATGGCGTTCGCTACGCTTGAGGATATGAGCGGGCAGATCGAATGTCTGCTTTTCCCGACTGTCTATGAAAAAATAGCGCCGCGTCTCTCCGGCGAGACGCCGCTCTACGTCAGCGGCAGGGTGAGCGTCCACGAAGAAGAGGCCGCGAAACTCGTCGCGAACGACGCTTCGCTGCTGACCGACCCGGTCGCGGCGCCGCGCAGAGCCGCGTACGTTGCCGAAAAAAGGGAAGAGCCCCCTCGCGGCAATGTGCGCAGAGGACTCTATTTGAAGGTGCCGTCGAAGTCGTCGCCGGAGTTTGAGCGTGCGATGAAACTGCTTGCGGTATTCGACGGGGAAACGCCGGTTTATTTCTACTTTGAAGACGAGAAGGCGCTCAAATGCGCGCCGCGGAGCTGTTTCGTGCAGTTTAACGACGTGCTTTTCGAAGAGCTTAAAAAGCAGCTGGGGGACGGAGCTGTCAAGCTTGTCGACTGACAGCTTCGCTTTCGAGCAGCGCCCGCAGTTTCAGCAGCGCCCGCTTTTCTATTCGCGAAACGTAAGAGCGTGAAATACCGAGAAGTTTGGCGACCTCGCGCTGCGTGCGCGGATGACGGTTGTCGAGGCCGTAGCGCATCACGATTATCCGGCGCTCGCGGGCGCTGAGCTCTTGAGAAACGCATCGCCGCAGTTTTTCGTTTTCCATCATGCGCGAGATGTTCTCAAACGTATCTTCTTCACTGCATATGACGTCGAGCAGGCGGATGGTGTTGCCGTCTTTGTCGGTATCTATAGGGTCGTCTATGTAGACTTCGGCGCTTGTTTTCTTCTGACCTCTGAAATACATCAGTATCTCGTTTTCGATACATCTTGCCGCGTATGTGGAAAGATTGATGCCTTTGTCTGTCTTGAACGTCCCGATCGCCTTTATCAGCCCGATCGTGCCTATCGAGATAAGGTCGTCCTGATCTTTTGCGTCGGAATGATACTTTTTGACGATGTGCGCCACCAGCCTCAGATTGTGCTCGATGAGCTTATCACGCGCGGACGCGTCGCCGTTTTTCATTTGTTCAAGGGCTTCCTTTTCTTCGTTCTGAGACAACGGCTTGGGGAAGAACCCCGCGACGCCGACCTCGAGCGCGAAAAAAGCGGCGTTTATCAGCAGAAACAGTATGCCGTATAACATATGACCATCACTCCCGTGATGATTATATGCCGGTTTTTGCTCTTGCGTGCAAGTCCGCGTTACGATGAGTAATCCTCTATGCGCCGGCTGAGCTCCTCTTCGTTTGCGGCGTAGACGCCGCGGACCAGCGCGGCGCGATCGCTTTCCGGCAGCGTGCGCAGGTCGACTTCTATAACCGTGATGGGTTCGTTTACGCCCGAGCGATAAATGCCTATACCGCCGTTGTACTCGCGCAGAACGTACCCGTCAACGACGGATATCTCAGATGAGACCGACTCGGGTTTTGCGGCGGCGCGCTTTGTGATATAGGGCGTGATAAGCGCCAAAACCGCCGATACAGCCAGGCAAGAAGAGAGTATTATCCTGTTTTTCATGTTTCCACCAAGGTATACAAATCGATTATATACGGTTGACAATATTGTATATCAATGCAACGTTGTAAAATACGGTTCTGTATATATTCTGCGCGTTTTGTAATGGAAATAACCGCTGTGAAAAAAATTCTTTCAATATACGCCTTTGCGTGTTATAATAGTATTGTAAAGGGGGTCTTTTCCGAATCATGAGAACTTTCTGGAATAAGATCAAAGCCTTTTTCAGAATACTCACAAAGCCGTTCGTGCTCCTGCGCTCCAAGTGGCGTTCCTTCCGTGAAACAAAGGTCGGTAAGGTCGTCAAGTGGGTCGGCAGGGTAGCGGGAACGCTTATTCTCGTATCCTTTTTTACATGTGTCTTTACAGCGCTGGCGCTTTTGATATATATAACGCAGTTCATCAATCCCGATATCGGGATCGATCTTAATAACCTGAGCCTCGCGTATACGTCGACGATATACTATACCGATAACGAGACCGGGCAGCCTATGGTCGAGGAAAAACTGTACCTCAACGAAAACTGCATTTGGGTCGATCTCGAGAACATACCTACCGATCTTGTCAACGCGTTCATAGCTATCGAAGACCAGCGCTTCTGGGAACACAGCGGCGTCGACTGGAAGAGAACGTTCGGCGCGATGCTGAACACCTTTACCGGAACGGACAGCCGTTACGGCGGTTCCACGATAGACCAACAGCTGATAAAGAACCTTACCGGCGATAATGAAGTCTCCATAAAGCGAAAAATAATGGAGATCGTCCGCGCGACTTATCTTGAAAAGAAGTACTCAAAAAAGATAATCCTCGAGGTCTATCTTAACAGGATAAATCTCGGCAGCACATACACCGGAGTACAAGTCGCCGCGAACTCATACTTCAATAAAGACGTATCCGAGCTCACGCTCGCCGAATGCGCGAGCATAGCCGGTATAACGCGCGCGCCGACGAAGTATAATCCGCAGCTTAACCCGCAGAACAACCGTGACAGAGCCGTCGTCGTTCTCGACCAGATGCTGCAGCAGGGTTATATCAGCGCGCAGCAGCACGCGGAGGCGAAGGCGGAGCTGGAAACGCTCGTTATCCAGCCGAGGCGTGAGATCGACCAGCCGGAGTTCATTCAGAGCTACTTCACCGATCAGGTCATCGAGGAAGTCACCAGGGATCTGATGGAAGAATACGGCTACGAGAAAAACCACGCGATGAATATCGTTTACACCGGCGGACTCAACATCTACTGCACGATGGATAAAGATATCCAGGATATCATGGAGCAGAAGTACGCCGAGACCGAATTCAACAACGCGACCAATAAATACGGCGAAAATATCGAATCCGCGATGGTAGTTATGGATTATACCGGCGCGGTAAGGGGAATAATAGGCGGCAGAGAAAAGACCGGCAACCGAGTACTGAACCGCGCGACGCAGTCGCTGCGTCCGCCCGGCTCCTCGATCAAGCCGCTCAGCGTCTACGGGCCCGCGTTTGAATACTCAAAAGACGTTGTTTGGAATCTGGAGATAGAAGACTCGCCGGTAGACGGCAAGTGGCCTAAGAACCAGAGCGGAACGCCGTCCGGAGAAATGGTGACCGTCCAGAGCGGACTCGCGCGGTCGCTTAACACGATCGCTGTCAGGGTGATGAAGGATTACGTCACGACGTCCGTTTCGTACGAATTCCTGAAAACCAAGCTTCACATCTCCAGCCTTGTGGAATCGGAGAAGGTTAACGGCAAAACGCTTTCGGATATTTCGCTGGCACCGCTTGCGCTCGGACAGCTTACGAACGGCATTTCCGTTCTTGAGCTTTGCGCGGGCTATACTATATTCGGCAGCGGCGGAATGCACGCCGATCCGTATTTCTATGAAAAAGTCGTTGATTCGAACGGCAACGTGATCCTTGAAAAACAGCCGAATATAACCGAGGCTCTCAGCGAGAGCACGGCGTTTATAATGAACAAGCTGCTTCAGACGGTCGTCAGCTCCGGTACCGGTACGCCGGCGAAGTTCAAGGGCTTCGAGATAGGCGGCAAGACGGGCACGTCCAACGACGACTGCGACCGCTGGTTCGTCGGATATACGCCGTATTACGTCGCGGCGGCGTGGACCGGATTCGATTCGCCGACTACGGTAAAGGGCTTCAAAACCAACCCCTCCGTAACTATCTGGAAAAAGGTTATGCAGGCGATACACGAAGGCCTTCCCGCCAAGAGCTTCCCGAAGGCGCCGTCCAACGTTTACGCCTCGGGCGGCGGCTGGTATAAGAAGGGCACGAAGCCGTACGTTGCGCCGGAGCCCGAACCCGATCCCGATGAGAGCGATCCGAATGAATCGCCGGGAGGAGAGGGATCTGTTCCCGAGGAATCCGTGCCGGGCGAAGTTGTGGAAGAGAGCAGCTCTTCCGGCGGCGGAGAGGAATCGTCAAGCGCCGTTGTGCCTGAACACAGCAGTTCAAAAGGCGGATAGTGAAGCCTGATATGATCTAACGGAAATGATCGAATAACAGTCAAACGGTTTGTCAAGTTTGTGTCGTTTCGGCGGCAAAAAATGCTTGACAAACCGTTCGTCTGTTGCTATACTAGGCGAGTGGTGAAATTCCGTGCGACGGTTTTTGCCGTGCGGTTTTCGCTCGCGTAAGAAACATATCTTTTGACCCATTAGCTCAGTTGGCAGAGCACTTGACTTTTAATCAAGGTGTCCGGAGTTCGAATCTCCGATGGGTCACCACTAAAAAGCCCACGAAACCTTATAAATAAAGGCTTCGCGGGCTTTTTCCATGTAGGTGCGATGAACGCAAATTTACGCAGTTTTACGCACTTTTTCGGTAAAGTATAATACAATCCCCCTAAATGCTTACAAGACCATTTGAGCCGAATATTATACCGTTTGTGCCAAGTTGCAGACTTATTTATACTAAAGTAGTATAATAAATATGACTCTATATACTTTTACGTTCGCTTGAACGCTCCGGACGGAGTTTGCAGAAGGGAGTGATGATGAATGAAGAGAGTGTTAGAATACGCCGGATTCGGATTTGTGCTTGGCATAGCCTTATGCAGTATCATCACAACGCTGACCGGCGATCCGCTGCCGGTGGCTCCCGAGTTCCAGGAGTCGATCGGAAGTCTCAAGGGAGCTCTTCTGATCCAGTCGCTCCTTTCGGGACTTTTCGGAGCGATCTGTATGGGAACGGTTCTGGTGTATGATGATGAACGGTTGTCGCTTTCGTCGGTGATACATTGCTTGTGCTGTATTATACCGCTCATTCCGCTTTCGTTGTTTTTACGGTGGAGCAACGGAATCGTCGATGTCTTGATTATGGTGGGCGTTCAGCTCGCTGCATACTTCACCGTATGGCTGATCATGTATATCAGGTATAAGAAAGTGACGGCAGAACTGAACGAAATCCAAAATAATGTTGTAAACAAATCAAATACGGAGGACGAAAACAAATGAAGAAAAAGATTCTGTGCAGAGTATCGGCGTTTATGCTGGCGGCGATCATGATCATCGGCGCGATGCCGCTTAATGTGTTTGCGGCGCGCTGCCGTCACACCGGCGGGAAACACTGGGTGAATTTCAACAACCAGTCCAATCACGTCCAGATCTGCAACGAATGCGGCGCACGTATAAAAACGGAGGACCATGACGTAACCGACGACAGTCAGTGGGACTTCGTCTATCTTGACGTTGATTACGATATGTCGGGCGGCGGCACGCATCAACAGATATGCAAGAAGTGCGGCTACACGTACTATAACGAGCACGTTTACGAAAAGAAGCCGGTAAAGATAAATGGCGCGAATCATCCGGACGTCCTGATCTGCACAGATCCGAATTGTAACCACATAAAGGAGTACGACGAGAAAGGGTGTATCAATTATTGCGTATACTACACAAAGTACGTGAATTTCGACTATCACGTAACGCTGTGCGGTTTCTGCGGCCACGCTCCCGGACAGGTCTATCAGCACGGCTTCAAAAAAGTCGAAAACGTGGATTACAGCAAACTTGACGAGTATTACGTGTTTGCCAACAACGGCGCTTACAAGCAGTATAAATACCTGTCCGACGCTGAGAAGAAGCTGTATAAGACGTTCTATACGCTGGGTTTCAGTTTGCACTCTCATAAGGCGGATCAAAGCAACTGGGAAAAACACAACTGGTATGAAGCGCGGAACGCCTCTTCGCACTGGATGGAATGCCACGGCTGTCACGCCACATACGATAAATTCGGACATGATTTTTATACTTATGAAGGTGACAACCAGGGATTTGGACCTTGTTCAAAAACGACGGTCTGTGAAACCTGCGGCTGGGTCAAAAGCATCAAGATATCTAACGAAAGAAACAAAGCCGGAACGGCGTGGATCAATTTCAAGGAACAGCTGAAAACGCTGCATGATATTCTCGATTACAACGGATGCCCCGACGAACAGCCCAGACCGGGTCACGGCGGCGATGTCAAACCCTGCGAACATCCTTCGTATTATACCATTTATTTGCCGGACGGCGAACAAAGAGTCGATAATTTCTATTATTTATATATAGGCGACAAGCAAGAAAAACGCTGCGGTTCCTGCAACGCCACACTCAGCACGTCGGGCTGCAGCTATCATACCGAGACCTTTGATGAGGTGCGTCAGAACTGGCTCAAAGCGGTGCCGGGAAGGATCGCGGATCTGGGCGCTGATTATACTCCCTGGCTCTATATGGAGGATTATTTCAAGAGCGGGCACTATCAGGTCTGTTCCGTCTGCGGCGGCAAAAAGCCTGTCGCACACAACTGGGGAGATAGCAAAGAATCCGATGGTGACATCTGCAAGCGCACCTGCAAGGACTGCGGCTTTACGATAACCTACCGCTGGCGCTCGGAAGGAAGCAACGACCCCTCTCCGCACACTTATCTTACCTATCAGGATAATTACTGGGTAGACGCGAATCAGCAGATACACGACCCGGACAACGGCTGCTGCAGTTATAAGTTTACTGGAACGGCGTCAAGCCATAAGCACAAAGCAAAATGTGAGATCTGCGGCTATGAGCACACCGAAAAGTGCGATACGCTCGGTTGGTGCGAGATCCCCGGCCAGCCCGGAAAGCACCTGCAATTCTGCTCCAAATGCGGCGGCGGCAAAACGGTCGTCGACTGCGGCAGGGAATACGTAGCGGGCGATAATCTGCCCGTCGGCTTCCACGCGGTCCGGTGTCCGACATGCGGAGACGTCTATATCCCGAAAACGCCGTGCGACTTCATCATAGACGAAAAGAATACCGACGCTTTCATACATACTTACAAATGCACCTACTGCGGATTCGAGTGGCACGACAATCATATCCGCAAAACGATCAAAACGAACGTCGTCCCGGCGACCGCGAGCGCTGACGGTCACTACGACCTTGTAACCTTCTGCGAGGTGTGCAACAAAGAGATAGCGCGCTCGACGGTGGTGTTGCCGAAAACCGACAACCCGACGGCGCTCGGATGCGTTGAGGCGGTTTACGAAGGAACTGCCGAAAACCACGCTCATCTCGGTTCCGGCTCGTCGTTTTTGAACGGAACGATGGTAATGGACGGCGTTGCGGAGTATCTCGCTAATAATTCAGCAACGCTTCTGCAAGGCGTTACTTTCGACCCGTCACACGACTTTTACGCTGACGGCAAGCTGGTCAGCCACAATTCTTCCACGCGCATTATGCTGTATGCGAACGCGCGTATGGTCGTTACCGACTACACGCAGGACGATGACGACCTTGACGGTGACAACGACAAGGACGAATACACGTCTATGACCGCCACGGTCACGTTTACATACAGCGCGTATTACGTGACAACGTTAAACGGCGTTGATTATCGCGATTCGACTGCGCTCGTTTATAATCGGCCGCTTGATCTTTCGGGCGCTCCGATCACTATGACGCTTCCGCTGCTCACGGGCATGTCGAGCAATCAGACTATGTTCGTGCGGCAGACAACGGATAACGGCGCGAGTTACACGACCTATCTCGGAGATTTCGATTCCGATTGGGGAATGGCATGCGTAACGTTCACTACCGAGAACGGTTTTGAGGGCGAATTCCTCTTCGTTCCGACTGAACACTGGCTCGAGCATTTCGAACGTCAGGAAGCGACTGACCAAACCGACGGCAATATCGAATACTGGTACGATCGCGGAACGAAAAAGTATTATTCCGATATTCTCTGCGAGCATGAGATCGCCAAAGTGCAGACGTATCTGAACGCCAATACTTATACTATAAGCTTTGCGTCGGGCGGCGGTTCAGGCTCAGCTCCGGCTTCTATAACCGGCGTGCACAAGCAGGAGGACGTTACGCTTCCGGCCTGCACATATACTAACCCCGGATACGTTTTCTACGGCTGGTCAGACGGCGACTGGACGTATAAGGCGGGCAGCCTCTACACCGTACACGGCGACGCCATGCTGACTGCCAAATGGCATTTGCCGGGCGACACTATGTGCCATATCACATTCCATCCGAACGGAGACAACGTTGAGGGCGAAATGGATGAACAGGTCTGCGCTCCCGGCGACGTGATACGGCTGCAGGAAAACGGCTATACCCGCGAAGGCTATACCTTCTACGGCTGGTCAACGACGAGCGAAAGACAGGTGCCGCCCTACGCGTTTGACAAGGGCACGATAAGTCCGGAAACCGATCTCGATCTCTACGCGATCTGGTGCCCGACGTACTATATCACCTTTGACGCCAACGGCGGCGAGGGCGAGATGGAGCCGCAGGCGTATTACAGCACGCCTCTGCTCCCGGGCGATGGCTGGTACGTTCCGTACGCCGGGCTTGTGAACAACACCTACACCCGCGACGGCTACAAGTTTAAGTACTGGGCGAAGAATCCCGACGGCAGCGGTGACACGTATACCGACGGCGGCGTATCCCCGATGGATACGGTCAATCCGCAAAACATAACGCTCTATGCGATATGGGAGCAGACAAGATTCACCGTCACGTTTGACGCGAACTGCGACGACGCGACGGGTGAGACCGCTTCTTTGCAGTTTGACGCGGGTATCTGGGACGTGATCCCGCAGTGCGGTTACGAGCGCGAAGGGTACGTATTCGTCAAATGGGCGGAGAATCCAGACGGAACGGGCAGTACGACCTACAAGCCGGGATTGCTCAGGACGTTCTATCAGGACAAAACGCTTTACGCCGTCTGGCAGAAGACCTGGAGCGTCACCTTTGACGGAAACGGCGCGGACAACACGATGCCGGCTCAGGTCGTAAGGGAAGGGGAGTCGACAAAGCTTTCCGAATTCGCTCTTATCAGAGACGGATATCAGACTGTGACTTACTGCTGGAACACCGCGCCCGACGGCAGCGGTACAAAGTATTATAACGGCGCATACGTTACGCTGAACGGCGACCTGACGCTCTACGCGCAGTGGAAGCAATCGAGGTTTACGATTACCTACGACAGCAACGGCGGAGAAGGCGAACAGTATACGCAGACGCTTGACTTCGGCGAAGGCTATTCAAGCGTTTGCCCGCGCTGCTCGGCGGTTTACACGCACAGCTTAGCAAACGGTATAAAAGTAAATTACTGTAACTGCTGCGGCTTTGCGGTCGCGCTGAAGGACGAAGGTTCGACCGATAATCTCGCGACGAGATCCTACGGTTCACTGTATGATTATAATCTCCCTGACAAATTCGACAGTATCGCCACGCTTTACGCGGCGTTCGCGGCGGATCGGACAGGTGAGAACTACACCGCGTTCTTTGAAAAGGCGAAGGAGGTCCTCGACGGTTCCGTCAGCGCGCTGACGAAGGATCTCGATTACTCCCTCTCCGACGGCGCTTTCATCGGGATCGGCAGTGAATACAAATATACGCCGGCCGAGACCGAGCGCACGTACGCTGATATTCTCGCGGCGACCGCGAAGCTGTTCGGATATGAAGATGCGGAAATGTTTGTGCAGTACGCGCAGAGCGTCGCCGCCGTATACCACGCAAACGGGATCGGCGCGTCGACTTCATACCGACTGAAATATATCGGCGCGGTCTATACGGCGAACGGTTCCTTCATCCTGCCGTACGCGTTCAAAACGAACCTCGGAGAAGCGACGCTTCTTTCGTTCGTTATCGTTGACGCTGACGGCGGCGTTTCGGTATGGCTCAGCGATCTCGACGTTTTGTTCTCGATCACGGCTTACGATCAGGAGTTGCCGGAAAACAGCAATACGCTGATAGACGTTTACGGATGCTGTGAGCTGTATGAGAACCCGAGAGCGCTCGGAAGTGAGTTTACCAAAAACAGATACGTGTTCTCCAAGTGGAACACCGCGCCCGACGGCTCCGGCACGAACTACACCGCGGGATCGACCGCGTTCGCCTCTTCTTCGGCAAGCGATCTCACGCTTTACGCGATCTGGACGCCCGACTTCTTCACCGTCACTTTTGACGCGAACGGCGGAGAAGGCACGATGGAGCCTCAGGTGATCGACCGGAACGTTCCGACGGCTCTGAACAAAAACACCTTCACGCGTGAAGGCTATCTGTTCCTCGGCTGGGGCTCAAGCGCCACGGCGACATACGGTTATAACGACGAGGCGACGTATACCTCCGCTTATAACTACGACGTCAAGCTTTACGCACGCTGGGCGAAGGCGATCACGATAACCTTTGACGCGGGCGATGGCTTCGGCGTGATGGAGCCGCAGATCGTAGCGGAGAACACCTATACCGCGCTGAATAAGGTTACCTTCCTGCATGAAACCCAAGGATTCAACTACTGGTCGCTCACTCCGAACGGCGAACGTGCTTACTATGCGACGGGCAGCGTCAGACTCTCAGAGGATATCACGCTGTACGCCGTCTGGAAGAACAAATCGGACGCTTCCGCCAAGATCACCTTTGAGGATGCTTCCTTCCCGTATACCGGAGAAGTTCAGCTGCCGGAAGTAACTCTTGCAAGCTTCACTCAGTACACCGATCCCACGACCTATTTCCTCTTCTACAGCGGAACGGAAGCGAGCCGCGAAAACTGGCTCCCCGAAGCGCCGACAGACGTCGGTGTTTACACCGTCCGCGCGATTTACGAGGATTCGATCTATAAGGGGTATAAGGACGCGACGCTGACGATCACGAAGGCGGAACGCGATCTTGCACCGACGTCATCACTCCTTCTGCTCTACGGAAAAGATAAGTCGATCGCTCTGCGCTTGTCTGACGGAGATGACACCGCGCTTTCCGATCTTACCGTAACGAGTGGGGACGGATCTGTCATCGCGCCTCGTACGGATGAGATATATAAGGACGGAGGACTCATTATCGTTCCGTTCTCATACGTCGGAGATGGCTACACGACCGTTACCTTTACGCTGCCTGAAACGGCAAACTACGAAGCCGCGAGCGCAACGATAACCGTGCTGTCCAAGAGCGGTTATAACGTGACCGTCGCCGCAGCCGATGAGTTCGGCAACAACGCGGGAATAGTCGGCGGCACGGTAACGGCTGACAAGCCGACCGCGCCGGCGGGCGACGTTGTGCGTCTTTCGGCGCAGGCGAAGCCGGGATATACTTTTGCCGGCTTTACCGTCGTCAACGACGTCACCGGGCAGAGCGTGGAGATCGAAAACAGTTGCTTCACAATGCCCGAAGCGAACGTTACGGTCAGCGCTGTGTTTACACAAAATGAGTACGCGATCTCCTGTGCCGCGGTTGACGGCGTGACCTACGGTGATCTGCCGGCCGAAGCGCATTACGGCGACGCGATCACTCTTTCCGGCACCGCTGCCGGAAACGCAGCGATAAAAGCGTATCTGTGCAGCTGCAGCGGCACGTCCTTCACGGTAACGCCCGATCAGAACGGCGTGTTCAGATTTATCATGCCGGCGAATGACGTAACGGTTACGGCTGTTACGGGCGAATGGTATGACGTTTCCGTTTCGGCCGGTATTTCCGGCGGAAGCGTTGCCGTCTCCGTGAGCCGCGCGTTTGAGGGTATGACGGTCAAGGTGACGCCGAGC
>JAGDCE010000100.1 GCA_017958705.1 Clostridia bacterium | reverse complement strand
AGCTGTATCGCCGCGCAGTACATAAAAAAACACGGTAAAACCGCGTATGAAGAATTCAAGGCGGGGCTCGTTTTGCAGATCAATTCCCTGCTCGCTTCTCTCGGCATCCCCGAGATCGAGAATTTAAACGAGCTTCCGGGATTTTTTGTCGATCTGAAATATACGCTGCCGGGCGGCGCTGAAGCGACTTTTTTGTGCCCTAATAACATATACCTCGGAAATCAGATCTGCGTTGAAAACAACGAATTATGTTACGGCGTGGTATCCGATGCCGGATTTATTCTGATTTGCAGTTACCGTGAAAACGGCGCCGATCCGCAGCTGCTGATATATAAAAAACTCTGAACAGTGAAAAAGGCTGTTTTATACGTTCACGGAAAGAACGGAAGCGCCTCCGAGGCCGATCATTACCGCTCTTTGTTTGCAGATTGTGACGTTATCGGGTTTGATTACAAATCCGATACGCCGTGGGACTGCAAAAAGGAATTCTCCGGCAAGATAAAAGAACTGAAAGAAAAATACAACAACGTGCATCTCATCGCTAACAGCGTAGGCGCGTTCTTTTCCATGAACGCGTTTTCATCGGACGATATTGAAGCCGCATGGTTCATCTCGCCGATCATCGATATGGAAAAGCTCATAACGGACATGATGAAATACGCGGGCGTTACGGAAGCGGAGCTTGAAGCGAAAAAGAAGGTCAAGACGCCTTTCGGTACCGTTCTTTCATTGGAATATCTATGTTATGTGCGGGAAAATCCGCTGAAATGGGACGTACCGACGCATATCCTGTACGGCGAAAACGATAATATGACAGGGCTTTCAACGATCACGGAGTTTGCCGAAAAGCACAACGCAACGCTCACGGTAATGCTCGACGGCGAACACTGGTTCCATACTGACGGGCAGATGAAGTTTCTTGACGATTGGATAAGGACTACGAGGTGAAATATGAATCTTGAAAAGATGACGTCATACATCGAAACGGAGCGGCTCGTTTTGTTTCCGTATACAAAAGAAAACCTCGCTCTTTTCAACGCGGATCTGCCGGGCTTCGAGCGTGAATTCGACGTTCTGTATCAGGGCGAGGAGCTTGATCAGCTGCTGAAAAGCTTCCTTTTGAAGCTTGAAAAAGAAATTGCCGATGATCCGGACAATTATCTGTTTTTCACTGAATTTCTGATCGTTCTGAAAGAAAACAGCAGGATAATCGGCTCAATAGATTATAAGTACGTGCCGAAAGACGGTGTGACGGAAGTCGGTTACGGAATGAACCCGCAATATGAAGGGCACGGATATATGACGGAAGCGCTCAAAGCGTTTTTGCTCTTCGGCAAGTCACTCGGTATAAAAACAGTATTAGCGGAAACATTGAAGGAGAACATTAAGTCTCAGAAAGTCTTAAAACGCTGCGGTTTCTCTTTTTTGAAAGATGACGGCAATCTTCGGTGGAAGACCGATATTTCATAAATTTGCGAAAGGAATAATGATATGTCTCTTAATCTCAAAATTAACGGCGCTTTTCTAGAATCATTATCAAAGGACAGCCGGCAGTTCTGCGCGTCGCCGACACCGCTGTTTCGTCTGCGGCTGATCAGCCCCGACGGACAAAAGATCGAGATCTGCGCCTCCGATGCAAAGCAAATCGAAAACATCGGGGACAGCTACGTATTCTCCGGTTTTTGCACCGACATAGTTGTCAACATCAGAATCATAAGAGAAAAAGATTTAAAGGTATTCGCTGATATTACAAACAATTCCGATTGTGCTGTTGAATGGATAATCCTTTTACCGCTTCGTCTACCCGCATTGTGCGGCGACGGGGGTGAGGACGGCAGTTCCCTGCTTCTTCCGTATAACGAGGGCGTGATCATCTACACGCTCAGTAAATTATACGATATGCCGCCGGAATATCCGTCTTACGGCAACTACATGATGTTTCCGAACATGATGTTCGCGCAGACCGCTTCGTATCTGTACGACGGAGGAGATCCGGGGTATCTGACGGTTTCAGCAAACGACCCGGCGCGCGGACCCAAAGAGATAACCGTTCGCGGCGGCGAGCTTATATTCAAGCTTTATTGCGGCTGTGAGTTCGGTCAAAGCGTGATAATTGACTATCCGCTCGTTATAAGCTGCGGCAAAGGCGGCTGGGAGGAGGCTTCTTCCGCTTACAGAGACTTCTTTGAGTCGAATCTGCCGCCGTACGCATTGAAAGTCAAAGAAAACGACTCTTTGCCGAAGTGGTACACCGATAATACTGTCGTAGTGTCTTACCCGGTCCGCGGTATCCACGATATGGATAAAATGGATCCGAACGCACTGTTTCCGTACGTCAATGCGCTGCCGCTGATCGATGATATAGCTGAGAAATCGGGTATGAGGCCGCTCGCACTTTTAATGCACTGGGAGGGCACCGCGCCGTGGGCGCCGCCTTACGTGTGGCCGCCTTACGGCGGTATCGATGCGTTCAATGAATTCCGTGACGCGCTGCACAGCCGCGGCTTTATGCTCGGAGTTTACTGTTCAGGCTTCGGCTTCACCGAACACTCGAATCTTGTTGAAACATACGACAATTCGCAGCGTATAAAAGACGAAAATCTTCTTGAAATAATGTGCGCGGCGCCGGACGGAAGCGTTTCAAAAAGCCGCATCTGTCCCGGTCAGCGATCTGGTTACGACGTCTGCCCGGCGTGCGAACGCGGCAAAGAGATACTGTCGGAAGCTTACACTCCTCTGTTCGACTGCGGAGCCGATTACGCGCAGATCCTCGATCAGAACCACGGCGGCGGCCAGTATCTTTGCTATTCAAGAAGGCACGGACATCCCCCCGTGCCCGGCGCGTGGATGACCGTTAAAATGCAGAAAATGCTTTCCGAATGGAAAAAGCAGAGCCCCGGCATGATCCTCGGCTGTGAATCCGCGACTGCGGAGCCTTATATCGGTATGCTGCCGATGAGCGATGACAGATACGAGCTTTCATCTATCCTGGGAAGACCCGTACCTATGTACGCGTTTCTATTTCATGAATATATCCGCAATTTCATGGGCAACCAGGTGAGCGATCCGCTGCCGCGCGACACCGACGCGCTGCTTTATCGCCTCGCTTATTCATTCGCCGCGGGCGACGTGCCGACTCTCATACTGACGCCGGAAGGTAATATTTCGCCGTCGTGGGGCACGCGTGATTTCTCCGTTATGCCCGATAAAGAAACGGTCCTGAAATTCCTTAAGACGCTCTCCGACGCGCGAAACTCGGGTCTTTCCGACTTTCTCAACTACGGCAGAATGATGCCGTCGCCGGCGCTTGAATGCGGTCTCGCACCGTTCGGCAACAGTCTGCCGGCGCTTGTCTCGGTCTGCTGGGAATACCGCGGCGAAAAGATAACGATAGTAATCAACCCATTTGAGCAAAACGTAACGGCAAAGTGCGACGGGCGCGATATATGCGTTCCAGGCAGAAGCGTTGTTACAATCAGGATGTGAGGTTGATATGTGCGGAAGATACACCGTCTTCACCGAAGACGAAGACAGTCTGATGACTAAATTCCTGAAGCAGGCCGGTTTCAAGGAGCCCGTCGGCGATATTTATCCGACCGATCCCGCGCCGATAATAACGGCGTACGACGGCAAAATCAGAGCAAAATATGCTTTCTGGGGCTTCCCCTCCCCTTCGGGAGATTCGAAGCCTGTTATAAATTCCCGCAGCGAGACAGCCGTCGGCAAAAGATTCTTCAGGGAGGCTTTGTATCAGCGCAGATGCGTCATACCGGCGACAGGCTTCTACGAATGGTCGAGAGAAAGCAAGCTCAAATATTTTTTCAAATGCACTGACGACGATATCATGTATATGGCGGGCGCTTATAACGATTACGGTCCGGTAAAGAAATTCGTCATATTCACGCGCGGCGCGGACGACGATATGGCGGATGTTCACAATCGCATGCCCGTGCTGCTCACATCCGGCACTGTACGCGAATATCTGACACAGCTCGACTATTTTGAGCGTGCGTTCATCCTAGCGCCGCCGCGTCTTTACCGCTCACTTGCCGAATAACGCAGGGCATTCGGGCCGCATACGCGGTTTTAAGATCAATTTTATTGAATTTATACAAATAATACTTGACAAATACCATTTTTGATAGTAAAATATAATCACGTATATGCGAAATATTATGGAGGTATAATATGAGAAAAATATTCGCAATGATCCTGACGGCTGCGATGATCATGTCTATGTTCGTATTCACCGCAAACGCCGCCGACAATGAGTGGGCTGTCTATGCGACAGCAAACGCATACAAGGAAGAATACGGCGAAGACGACAGTCTTCCCAAGGTTCCCGGTATCCGTTACGTTGACCTCGGCGTCCAGATGTACACCTGTACCGACGATCAGCTCAAAGATATGGGCAGCAACGGCTGGGGCACGCTGCAAACCAAAGAAAAGGTCAGCTATAAGAACGGTCTCTCAATGACCGTCGTCGTTGATAAATTTAACGACAGCGGCGCCGATAAATGGCTCTCCTTCTCCATCTGGGACAGCCAGAAGATAGCGCAGGGCGCCGCCGGTTACGGCTGCGGCTGGTTCTGCCTCTTAAGGCCGAGCACCGCCGGATGCACGCTTGAATCCTGGATGTGCTCTCCCTCGGTCGCTATGACTAACCTTACGATGACGAACAGTGACGTTAACATCTACGAGGGCGAAGCCATCACGCTCGAGATCAAACCGGAAGACGGCAAATTTAACGTTTACGTCAACGGCGTTGATATGAAAGCGAGCAACTTCGTACAGTATATGGAAAACGACGAGGCTTACATAGGTCTTACCGGACATCAGGGCGTCAGAGAGCAGATCATGTTCACCGTCACCGAATTCAACGGTGCAAAACCGACCGGTACCGACGCTTCCGAACCTTACATGCCCGACGATCTCAAGAAGAGACCCGATAAAGAAAACACTCCCGCTACCCCCGAAGGCGAACCCTGCTGGCTGTGGGATGCAGCCAGGGTCAAGAACAATAACCCCGGCGGCGGTATGTCCTCAATCGTCAATGACGACGGATCGCTCCATATAACGTTCGACGAGAACGCGCCCATGCTTAACGGTAACGTGAACACCGGCTCCTATGATGCACAGGAATTCCCGGTATGGGCTATACTTTACAAGAATCTTGATGAAATCGGCGGTTCCGCTTCTCTGTGGTATTGCGGCGGCGACGTTTACGCAGCGCAGAATGACTCTCACCTCGGTTTTGCCTGGGCTGAGGGCGATTACGACGAAGATAACGACAACGGCTGGAGGATCATCTGCATCGACCTCACCGACGAGGCGACGTGGGAAGGTCTTATCAACGGATTCCGTCTCGACATCGCCGGCGACGGCTCGCTCACCGAGCAGGAAGCCGACATAATGTGGATCGGTTTCTTCCGTAACGAGAAGGAAGCATATACCTACGCCAACATGGGCTCTTACTATGACAGCCAGTGGGGCACACCTACGACCACCGCTGAAGACACCGCCGCGCCCGTAGACGATACGACCGCCGCTTCCGGCGACAACACCGTCGATGAAGGCACTCAGGCCGCTCCCGGATCTTCCGACGTAACGACCGACGGCGAATCTACCGGCGAAAAGAAGTCCAACACCGGCGCCATCATAGGCATCGTTGCTGCGGCTGTTGTTGTAGTCGCTGCCGTAGTATGCGGCATAGTCCTCTCCAAGAAAAAGAAGAAATAATAAACACTGATCAAATAGACCGTCTGCTATGTCAGGCGGTCTTCTTTATTTTCGGTATATATTTCAATTTATCTGACTTTGTTCGTCTTCAAAGCAAATGCAGCCGTAAACGAATGGGTCCCTTACGGAAAGATCAATACGTATTCGGACCATTACGAAAAAGAAGAAGATATGCCTCAGGTCGCCGGTATGAGATATACTGACGCGGGCGTGCAGATGTACACGCCGACGAAGGAACAGCTTGAAACATGGGGTAAGACGGCGTACTGCTCCATGCAGCTGAAGGACAAAATCAGCTTTGCTGACGGTCTCAAAGTCATAATAACGGTCGACGAATTCACCCAGGCAGGCGTCGACAAATGGATTTCCTTTAACCTCTGGACAGACGAAATGCCGACTCCCGAGGCAGCCGGATTCGGCAAAGGCTGGCTGTGACTTATCAGGCCGTGGACGAAGGAAGTTACGTTCATATCGTTCCTTGACCGTGCATCGAACCTGATACATCAGTAGATATACAACGTCAACTTTGACGAGAAGAACGATAATGGCTGGAGGTTGATCGTCAAGGATCTTTCCGAGTCGCTGACGTGGCAGGGCTTGATACACGGCTACAGGCTTGGTATCGGCGAAATGGAAGAACTTGCGGGCAAATCCGCAGATATCAAGTGGATCGGTAATTTCCGCTCAGTTGAAGAAGCTTACGCGTACGCCGGAATGTCCGAATACTATAAAGAAACAATCGCTCCTCCCACTCCTCCCACATTGCCGTCAGACGATACGACTGAACCTGTTACTGTGGTCGATACCGAGCCCGATAACACAAGCGCGGATGTGACTGACAACAGCGGAAAGACGACAGACGGGAAGTCAAACACCGGACTTATAATCGGCATAATCGCGGGTGTTGCCGCGGCGGTCGTAATCGCAGCCGTCGTTGTTATGATCGTAAAGAAAAAGAAGAAGTGATAATCTGCAATTTACAAAATTAAAGCGCCGGTCTGTACAATACCCGACCGTCATAAGGAAGTTTTTTCACCTCACGTTCGAGTGGTGAGTAAGTGCGCACTTAAGAAAAGCAGACTGAGAACAAAATCAGTCTGCTTTTTCGTGTTCAACCGGTATAATGAAGACGTTCGCTTCGCTCACTAATGAAGACGGGCTATGCCCTAATGAAGACGGCAACTGCGTTGCCTAATGAAGCGAAGCCGCCCGCTTGAAGAAAACCGTTGAATTCGAATTTCTTCATTAGCGAAGCGTCTTCATTTCTTCATTAGCCCGCTTGCGGGCGTCTTCATTTTCGGCGCGGCAAAGTTTATACATAATACTT
>JAGDCE010000099.1 GCA_017958705.1 Clostridia bacterium | reverse complement strand
TGGGGCTTTTTTTGATTGCGCAGCGTCGAGGGCGTCGGCCTCTGCATGCCGGCCGAGTGCCCCATCAGAGTTGGGAGGGGAACAGGGGGGGCTTGGGGGGTGGCGAGGCGTGAGCCGAGCCTTGAGGGGTGGGGGCCCCACCAAGAACGTCGGCGCCAGCCGACTCCTTTTTTTGTTGTGTCCCTCAGGGACATTCCGTGCGCCTACGGCGCTCTTGGGGTTCCCCTCCCCCCTATCCACCCCGCAGAGTCGAGGACCCTGACCCCTGCATGCCGGCTGCGCGCCCCATCAGAGATGGGAGGGTAACAGGGGGTTTGGGGGGTGACGAGCATTGCGCCGCCGGGGGCGGATGGAGCAATGCGAGGAAGGCGCAGCGGTCGAAAAAATCGAGCATAGTCACGGTAGTGACGCGATGATTTTTTCGGGTCACCGCAAGCGGACGGATAGGGGTTCCCCGTTGCGAACTTGTGAGCAATGGGGGTTCCCGTAAGGAGTGGAGACCCCCAAGAAATGTCGGCGTAATAGGGGTTCCCCGCCGCGAACCGGAGAGCGGCGGGGGTACCGCAGCCGATTACTTTTTGCCTAAACAAAGAACAGACCGGAAAACCCCGGTCTGTTCTTTTCTTTAAACGATCGCACGTTTGCCCGCATTTGAAAGTGTGGCTTGTTTCAGTTACCCAGCAGCTGTTCGAGCGTGTCGCCGAGCAGGACTCTGACGTTGTGGATGTAATCGTCGTCGTCAGCATACGTCACTACGCTCGAGGTGATGCGTCTGACCATCTCTGCCGCGGCCTCTTCACCGAGCGCTTCCTCAAGCATGCAGAGCATCTGATAATCCTCGATGCCGTCGCGGATGTTTTCAAGACGGGTCGACGCCACGGGGGAGGGAAGCGGACCGAAGAAGTATCCGCTGTAGATCAGTATACCGTCGCCGAACGAGTCGCTTCCCGTCCACGGATGCGCCTGATCCATGTAATTGACCTTCCAGTAGTTGACAGCCCAGTACAGCATTCCTGTTATGCCGTATTCCTTCATCTGCCACGCGCTGACGACCGCTTCCGTGCCGTCGGAGAGTATCTGCCAGTTGGCGTAAGGCTGTTTGGGATTGATGCAGATGTATGTCCACAGCTCGTCGCCTTCCGCGACGTTCTGCTTCATCCTGTCTATGAACGTGCCGTATTTCGCGTCCTGTTCCTCGGATTGTATGAATGAAACCTGCGAGATGAAGCTCTGGTTGCGTTTCGTGAAAGCGTTGAGCGTCGGGCACCAGATGTTGAGGTAGTTGCCCATATATCCGATCTGGTCGGTATCTGCTTTTTCAAACGTCGTGATCACGCCGTCAGCCGTCAGGTCGAGGTTGCGCTCGAACGGTGCGACCATCCTGTAATCCGGGGTGTTGGCTTTGATACGCTCGGAGATCTGTCTGATAAGCGTGAACTGCTGGTTCGTTCTCGGCTCGTCGATCTCACCGGGATAATATATGACCTTGTTTATCCAGTCCGGCGTCACGCCGTTGTTGTCCTCCGTCACGCTCACGTCAAGATTCAGCCAGCGCGCCGTGTTCGTCCTCGGGTCGCTCATGTAGGCGTTGCCGCGGCTCGAAGTGATGCCGTTCGGATGGTCCATTATATTTATCCTGTATTTACGGAAGAAATTGAAGTAGTTGTCTACGACGTCGTAATAGTCGAAATCGACCGCGTTCCAGTTGTAATGGTCGAAAATGTAACCGGTCCACAGTGCGAACGCGGTGCGCAGCTCAGTTTCGTCTGAGATCACGAAATCCCAGACCTTTACCGCGACCGGCGAGCGCTTGATCTCCTCGCCCGTGTCGGCGTCGTATACGTGCACGACGGATGAGTAAGTGCCGGCTGGCGTTCCGGGCAGCGTGGTAAACTGGAGAACGAAGCCCTGCGACGTGTGCGCGGCGACGCTTATTACCGAGCCGTCGTAAGGCGGCAGCGCGTCGGGCGTCATAACGTTCGATATATTGTGATAGTATTCGTAATAGACCTCGCAGGTCACGGAGTTTTCACCGTCTGTGAACGGATCGACCTGTACACGTACGTTCATATCTTTGTACGGCGAGATGAAGAACTGGCAGTTTTCCGATTCGTTCTTCGCCATCTTGACCGTGTAGCCGCTGCGGCCGCTGCCGATCGTCTCGCGCTGCAGCGTCTTTTCCGTCATATGATCGAACCACACGTTGAGCTTGCCGTCTTCGTTTTCGGCTTCGAGCGTCGCATTTTTCAGCTCGTCGCTGTCTTCAAGATCGTAATCCATGTTGAGCAGATATTCGGTGTTGCCGGCGGTCGTCAGCGCCGTGTTCAGATCGGGCGTCACGGAGATGCCGCCGAAAATCAGCTCGCTGTCCTCGGTGAAGCCTTTGAAGTCGAGAGAGATCTTTCTTATGGTATCATCTTTAAACTTGAACGACCTTATGTCGAACAGAACGCCGCACCATCCGTCTTCGGAGACGTCTATGATACCTTTCTGACTCGACGACACCTGCGTGCCGGTTATGTCGGTTACGGAATAGAGCGTGACCGATAGTGATTCGAAGCCGGACTGCTTTATGCGGACCGCGAGGTAATGCGCCTTTCTCGTGACGCCGCCCTGAAGCGCGGCGAGATCGTAAACGTTGAGATTGAGGCGGACCGTCTTGTCGGCAGAGGTGACCTTCACGGCGTTTTCGCCGTCGACGGTGACCGGTTCGAGCGTTGCGGCAGAGGTGATATAAGCGGAGACGTCGCCCTCGGGCAGCGTAAGCGTTTCGACGGTCTGTCCGTAAAGCTCATCGACAGCAAGTCCGGTGTGCGCGCAGACCTCGGTGATGGAGGTGAAGAACGCGATCTCGGAGATCGTCGTCTCGGCGCCCGGCGCGGTGTTGCTGCCGGTCCAGTCGAAGCGGACGGTCGACAGCTCGTCGGGGGCGATGAACGTCGTTCCGGTCATGTCGATTACGACGTAATGCCATTCGCCGTCGGAGGCGTAACCGGAACCCGACGTGTCGTTTTCACTCTGAGCCTGCGTGAATACTTCCATGTATCCGTCGCCCGTCGATTTCATTTTGAGAACGATGTACGAGCCCTCAATACCTTTCAGCGGGTCTCTGCCGGTCATCTTGATATATCTTGCTATGTCGAAGACGACGAACGGATCCTTGATGACGCTCGTCTTGTTGTATACGAGTCTGACGCCTTCCTCCGAAAATTCCGCCGTCGTCTGATTCAGAGTGGTGAAGCAGGACGCCAGATTCGGCGTGAACGTCCGGAATATGTTGTTCGGCTCGTCCGTGTGAGGCACGCCGTAGTATATGATGGTGCTGGGATTGCTGACGTGGTGGAACAGCAGAACGACGTCCTTGTTCGTGATATCGCCGTCGCCGTCGCAGTCGCAGGCGATCTCGTCTACGTTGCCCTTCCTGCTCGTCACGTAGCGGAACAGTGCCGTGACGTCCATGTTGCTGACGGTGCCGTCGCGGTCAACGTCGCCGGCGATCCCCGTCGCGGCCTTTTCCGCGCCTGCAGAGCCGGCGGACGACGCCGTGATGAAAGCGGAGAACGCCGTTGCCACGGCGAGCGCCAGACCTGTGATCCTTAAAAACAGTTTTTTCATGATACGCTCCTGTATGATACGTTTTCATCATCAGCATATCACGAATACGGCAAAAAGTCAAGACGGTTTGTTTAAAATAAAAGTACCGTATTTCTTTATTTCAGACGCTGCTGAACGTACGCGCCTGATTGTGCTGAATCATCTCGGCTGATTAAGTAAAACAACTGAATACAGTATGCTTATATATGGTTTTTAAGTAATATTCTTGACAATTGCGGAATTTCATGATATTATATAAATAACAAGTTAAACAGTACAACTTGCGTCACTGAAAACCATGGATATAGGGCATTGGTATGCCGACTATCCATTATCAAACATGTTTATTAACAAACTAAACAGCGAACTTAGCAGTGGTCGATGGGTTGTTGGCTGTACAAATAAAACTTCGTATCCGTATTCAGGTCACGCGATTGTTATTAAAAACTATGACGAAGATCATGAGCGTTATACTTTTTGGGATCCTTGGACAAATGGGGAAAACAGTTTTAATTTGTCTGAGTTGCAGAACCAAACCATACACTTAGATGGGATTACCGATAATTCAAAGCTTTCATTTATTGTTTACGGAGGATAAGGAGGTATTGATATGAAAAAAATGTTTTCAACATTGCTATGCTGCGCTTTGACCGTACTTTTTACAGTTATGTGCTTCGCGAGCGCATCGAGCTGTGCGTCGGTATATGTATCAGATGATGACAGAGAAAAGCTTTCATATATGTTAGAGAATAATTCTGTTAATATTCGTCCGTTTATTGAGTCAGATGGATACAAGTTCTTAACAGAAACGATCAGCGAGGTATATTACGTCGATCTTCTTTCGTTCAGTAAAACAAATGAACTTGAGATAAAGCCTCTTGATTATGGAAGAGAAGGCGCTCGTGAATATATTGTCAAGGTGCTGGATAAAGATGATAGTTTTGTAGGGAATATGAGGTTTTCAGTTGTTGATGATACAGCTTATCATTCACTTTTCACCTACGTATCAAAAAATGAAGAATTTTCTTCTCCTGCTTCCTGCAGTTACGCTGATCATGCCGAAAGGATACAAAGGTGTCTGAAAGAGGACACTCCTGTTCCGGAGACTGATGTAACGTTTGTAATAATTGAACGTCTGGGCTCTTTCTTTTATATCAATAATGAAAAACACAACGTGTTCGTCGGTGTCGGCTATTTGAATTCCCAAAATGACTATGTATTAAATATTGATCAATTAAAAGAGATTGCTGACAAACGGCAAAAAGAATATGAGGCATTTCTTGCCGCAAAAGAAGAATGGGAGAAGAATCATCCGGGAGAAGAGTATCTCGTATACGGCGGAGAATATCAGACCGACGTCTTAATCGAAAGCAGTGATATAACAGATATGGAAGAAGAAACGCAGCAGCTGTCACATCAGACGGATGAAGCCGCGGAAACGACAGGCAACGGCTCCGCTGTCGCGGACCGAAAACAGAGTGAGACCTCTGAAAATGATAACGGTTTTCCGCTATGGATCATTATTGCTGCCGCCGCGGTCATTATCGCATTGATCATAACGCTTTCTGTCGTCTTTGCCGTACGAAACCGAAAGACTTTGAAATAAATTCACATGAAATTCCGATGCTTTAAAAAACTCTAAAAAATGTGTAATATTTCGGTTTATTATGTATCAATATCAATTTCAATATTTGATGATTGATTCTGTTACTCTTATCAAGAGTAACGCAAAAGCACTTTCGGCAGAGCCAAAAGCGCAGTGCGCTCTGCGAGGCGGCTTGCGGTATCCGCGGATACTGTCGTCATGACGGCGAGCGCCGGTCCTGTGAACAATAATAATCGTTATTTCGGTATACTCACGAGAGATACGTTTTCATCCCCGGCATATCGGAATACGGTGAAAAAACGTGACGGTTCATGTTAAGATATTAAAATGGCGTAAAGAAAAATTACGTAAAAAACAACCCGCTTCGGCGTCTTTCGATCACAGACGAAGCGGGTTATTCTTTTTTTTGAAATCAAACCGTATGGCTTTGAAAGAAACCGAATTGCTCGCTTTTTATCAATGCAGAACTGAATCGGTTCTGTTTCGGCAGCGGAATGCGCTCAATCTTTCTTGTATATCGTCTTAAGTCTCTGAACGTTTGAAAGGATCTTCTTGCGCAGACGCAGAGATTTCGGCGTTACCTCCATAAGCTCGTCGTCGGCGATGAATTCTATCGCCTCCTCGCGGCTGAATACCTTCGGTGGAACGAGGCGCAGCGCCTCGTCCGCGCCGGTGGAGCGGATCGCCGTGAGGTGCTTTTTCTTGCAGACGTTGACTGCGATGTCGACCATCTTCGGGCATTCGCCCACGATCATTCCCTCATACACGGGTGTCTGCACGCCGATGAACATCGTGCCTCTGTCCTGAGCGTTGAACAGACCGTACGAGGTCGCCTCGCCGTCCTCGCTCGCTATGAGCGAACCGGTAAAGCGGCGCGTGATCTCGCCTTTGAACGGCTCGTAGCCGTTGAATACGGAGTTGATTATGCCTTCACCGTGCGAATCCGTCATAAG
>JAGDCE010000098.1 GCA_017958705.1 Clostridia bacterium | reverse complement strand
ATCGATAATCCATATGTTCTTCCGCCAGCTCGCGGATCCGATGATAATAATCCTCATCGTGGCGGCGATTATATCGGCCGTGATCGCGATCACGCAGAAGGAATCCTTCGCCGACGTCATCATAATCGGCGTCGTCGTCATCCTCAACGCGGTTCTCGGCGTCTATCAGGAAAACAAAGCTGAAAAAGCGATAGAAGCGCTGCAGCAAATGACGGCGGCGACCTCTAAGGTCATACGGGACGGCGTGCTCCGCGTGATCAAGAGCGAAGATCTCGTCGTCGGAGACATAATCGTGCTCGAAGCTGGCGATTCGGTCCCCGCCGACGCGAGGATAATCGAATGCGCCTCTATGAAAGCCGAAGAATCTGCACTCACCGGCGAATCCGTGCCCGTAAACAAAACAGTCATGACGCTTAGCGCGAAGGAAGACGGAAACGTTCCTCTCGGCGACCGCACGAACATGGTCTACATGGGATCGACCATCGTATACGGTCACGGCAAAGCGGTCATCACCGCCGCCGGCATGGATACCGAAATGGGCAAGATAGCCGACGCGCTGACGAAGGCTGACGATGGAAAGACGCCGCTGCAGATCAAAC
Source organism: Clostridia bacterium (assembly GCA_017958705.1). Lineage (GTDB taxonomy): Bacteria > Bacillota > Clostridia > Oscillospirales > CAG-272 > UBA1248. The sequence goes on along the minus strand of JAGDCE010000098.1, from coordinate 2,537 downwards.
TCGCGGAGCTTTCAAAGATCCTCACGTATCTCGTTATCGGTATCTGCATCATAGTCTTCGCCGTACAGGTCTTCAAGGACAACAACTTCATAAACGAGCTTAAAAACGGCGAATTCAAGCCGGTCATAAACATGCTGATGATAGCCGTCTCGCTCGCGGTCGCGGCGATACCTGAAGGTCTCGCGACCGTCGTCACGATAGTGCTTTCGATCGGCGTCACAAAAATGTCCAAGCGCAACGCCGTTATAAGGAAACTGACCGCGGTCGAAACGCTCGGCTGCACGCAGATCATTTGCTCCGACAAGACCGGTACCCTGACGCAGAACAAAATGACCGTCGTCCGTGAATTCACCGGTGACAGCAAGCTTTTAGCGATAGCCATGGCGCTGTGCTCCGACGCACAGATCGGAGAGTCGGGAGAAGCCGAGGGCGAACCCACTGAAAATGCTCTCGTAAACTACGCAAACAAGCTCGGATATAACAAGACGGAATACGATACGATTCAGAAGCGCGTGGGCGAGGCTCCTTTCGATTCAATTAGAAAGATGATGTCCACCGTCCACGATAACGGCGGCAGTTATATCCAGTACACTAAAGGCGCGCCGGATGAGGTGCTCAAGAAGTGTACGAAGATCCTGAAAAACGGCACCGTGCGGCCGATCACCGACGAAGACAGAGCCGAGATAGCCGAACAGAACAGATCGATGGCCGACAACGCGCTCAGAGTCCTGTCCGCGGCTTATAAAACGTACGATACGCTGCCTGCTGATTTTGAAGCGGAAGCAATTGAAAACGAGCTGATTTTCCTCGGACTGTACGGTATGATCGACCCGGTCAGACCCGAAGTCAAAGCCTCCATAGAAGAATGCAGACGCGCCGGCATACGTCCGATAATGATAACCGGCGACCATATAAACACCGCGGTCGCGATCGCAAAAGAACTCACGATAATCTCGGATGCGTCACAGGCGCTCACCGGAGCGCAGCTCGACCGCATACCCGACGAACAGTTCCGCCGCGACGTTGTCAAATACTCCGTTTACGCGCGCGTCCAGCCCGAGCATAAGGTAAGGATCGTCAACGCCTGGCGCGGACTCGGCAGGATAACCGCGATGACCGGCGACGGCGTAAACGACGCGCCTTCGATCAAAGCCGCCGACATCGGCGTCGGTATGGGCATCACGGGCACTGACGTCACGAAAAACGTCGCGGACATGGTGCTCGCAGACGACAACTTCGCCACGATAGTCACAGCCGTCGAGGAAGGCAGAAGGATCTACGACAACATAAAGAAAGCGATCCAGTTCCTTCTCTCCTCCAACCTGAGCGAAGTCGTGTCCGTCTTCACCGCTACTATGATCGGCTTCACGCTTCTGAAGCCCGTACATCTGTTGTGGATCAATCTTATAACCGATTGCTTCCCCGCTCTCGCGCTCGGCATGGAAAAATCCGAGAGCGATATCATGGGCAGACCTCCGAGAAATCCAAAATCCGGAATTTTCTCTGGCGGAGTAGGCTTCGACTGCGTATATCAAGGTCTAATGGTCACCGTGCTTACGTTCGTAGCTTACATGATCGGACACATGCTCGAGGGCGGCGCGTTCGAGTTCGTCGACTCTCCCGACGGAATGACGATGGCGTTTCTGACAATGTCCATGGCTGAGATATTCCACTCGTTCAATATGAGAACGGTCAGAAAATCTATCTTCACGCTGAAGAATCAGAACCGGTATCTGATCGGCGCAATGGTGCTCTCGCTGATACTGACAACGGCGGTCATATACATCCCCGGCCTCAACAGCGCATTCGGTTTCACGTCTATCAGCTTCGTTGAATACGCGGTCGCCATGGGTCTCGCCTTGACGGTCATTCCGAGAGTTGAATTCGTAAAACTGATACAAAGAGCGGCAATGAAAAACAAAAATAAATAAAAAAACGATCCGGAAGGCGTCGCCTTCCGGACTTCTTTTTATTCAAACGTGATGAGTACCGCGCGGTCGCTTCCGAGTTCGAACGAGTATTCGTCTCCGCACTTTTTAAGCGACACGACGCATTCTCCGCTGTAAACTTTAACGTTTCTGCGGAAAGTGCGGAAACTGATCTTAGCCGAAGACGGCTCTCTGCCGTAAGGATCGGAAGCGTTGCAGACGAGCAGCGCCGGTTTGTCCGGATCCGTTCTGTGCACCATCTGACCGATCACGAGCTTTCCGTTATCGGTCTTCAGCTCTTTCACCGCTCCCGTATCGAGCGTGTCGACCGATTTTACATCGGGGAAAGCAGAACGCCACGGCTCATCATCGAATCCTATCAAATGAGTCGACGTATTGCGGTATTTCATATATATTTCACCGAATCTGCGCAGTTCCGCGTTGATCTTTTTAAGCTTGTCGTACTGCTCCGTCTTGTTCCCTTTATCGTCGAGCACGTTGTTGCACCACCAACCGCCGGTGTAGCACGCCCAGTTGATCACGGTCGCGCCGTAGCTGAGTGCGATATACGCCTGATATCTGAGCATATCCTCGCTCGTGAAATCCGTT
>JAGDCE010000097.1 GCA_017958705.1 Clostridia bacterium | reverse complement strand
CATTTGGGGCTTTTCCGACGGCGGGAGCATAGGGGTTCCCCGTTGCGAACTGGAGAGCACCGGGGGTTCCCGTAAGCCCCCGCCCTACGGGGGATCGGTCGCGTGCCTACCTTCCCACGTTGGGGAAGGGGGACCGCCTGCGGTGGATGAGGAGAACCCCAGCCCCGCAGATCATCGTTTGATACGGGTCGTCGAGGGCGCCGACCCCTACGGCCTTTCCCGGCGAAGCCATATCGAACGCGGAGCTCTGCGACGCGTATCTCTATCGAATCGTCGTCATACGATATATCGACTCGTTATCACGTCGATATATTCCTTGCGGAATATTCGAAATACATACCTGACGGTCTGTTCGATATGTTTGCTCTCGCAAACGGGAAGCAAGACGCAAAAAAGGACCCGCTCCGGCGGCTTTTCATCGCGGAAAGCGTCTTTGCGGGTCGTTTTATTTCGTTCTGATCGGCTGTTTTTTTGAAAAGCTTACGCGGCTTTCTTTTTCTTTCTTATCAGCACGACCGCGACGGCGGCGGCCGCGATCAGCGCGGCCGAGGCGGCGGCGATGCCGATGATGAGGCCGGCGGAGCTCTTATCGTCTTCGCCCTCGCCCTCGTCGTTGTCTTCCGTTACGACGCCGCTTCCGGCGCCGTCGGTCACGGCGCCGGTGCCGCCGTTATTCGGGGCGGCGGAACCGTTCTTCACCGCGTAGCTGTATTTGAATCTGCCCGTAGGCGCGACGTCGCCCGTCGTGTAGAAGTTCAGTATGTCACCCTCGAGCACCACGCCGTCGGTGACCTTGAAGTTCACCGTGAATGAGGGATCCCCGGCGCCGACAAGCGAACGCGCGACCTTTATCTGCATGGTATCGCCGGTCACGGTGTATTCGCATTCGCCGACTTTTTCCGATTCATAACCGCTGCCGGTGAATTTTCTGACGGAAAGCGTCCGCTCCGTCGGCTCGCAGAGCACGTAATCGAACGATTCCCAGCCGTCAAGCCCGCCGTCCGCGGTGTCGAGATATACCGTCATCCAGTTCGGGTCGGTGTACGGCGAGATATCGCCGGCGCATTCAACCATTATGTAAAGATTCTCACTGTCACGCGCGAGTTTTGCGCCCTTCAGGTCGTTGTTGCCCGTGGTGTCCGTATATATGAGCGAGCCGTAGCCGCGGGCGTCACGGTCGAACGTGTTGCCGGTGTACGCGACGTAATACGGTCCGACGTCGTCCCACTGTGAGACCGGGCCGTTTATGTCGACCGTCTTTTCGCCTGTCGGCTCCGGTATCGGGTTCGCGCCCTTGAATCTCCTTACGTACGAGACGAGCTGATAGTAATAATGGTCTTTCAGCTGACCCTTGCTCGGCTCTATATCGCGGCTGTATTCGTCGGTGTACTCGTCGGCGAACGCGTTTTCAACGCCGCCCCACAGCTCCTGTCTGCCGGCCGTCCACTCGTTCCAGCCGGTGACGAACACGAACCTGGGGTCCACCTGCAGCGCGTATTCCCACTGCTCGGCGAAGTTGTATCCGTAAAGCACGGAATCCTCTTCGGCGTAATGCGCGAAGCCGTCCTTGTGCGTATACGATCTGCCGTAAATGTTCTCTCCGTTCATCGCGGTGCAGAGCACCGTGGGCGAGGAGTTCTGCGCCACGCCGACGCTCATCTGCTCGACTGTCCCGTTCTTCTTGTCGCCCGCGCTGACGTAGTATCTGTCCTGCGGATATATCGACAGCCAGCCCCATTTCTTCGACTCGCCGTCGTGCTTCGCGTATTCCGGCTGACCGGCGCGGAACGTGAAGAATTTTCTGATCTCCTTGTCGAGGTTAGTTGAAAGCAGACACGCGTTGCCGCTCATCAGCATCGGCTTGCCGTTCCAGTAGAACCACAGATCCTGATATTAACCGGGTCTGTAAATGTCCGTGTAGATCATCTCGAGCTGCGTCCGCGTGTTCGAGCTCGTCGGATCGAACGGCAGCAGGTACGAGATCTGCGGCGTCTTGACGCCGTCCTTTCGCGCCTGCTCGAAAACGTCGAATATCGCGCGGTAGCTCGAGCGCCACGTGAACGTGCCGTTCGTGTTGTCGAAGAATATGACGTCGATGCCGGCTGCGGCGAGCAGCTCGGCGTGTTTGCGGAGCACCCAGCGGTCGACCGTTCTGTAATAGCCGAAGATCGGCTCGTTCCAGAAATACGCCGTGCCGCTTGTCGGCCACTTCGAGAAATTGTAGTTGTTTTTCGCCTCGGGATACTTCGCCATGAACTCGCTGACGTTCAGCGGGGGACTGCCGGCGAAATCGTTGTGCCAGGACCAGTAGAACAGACCGACATATTTATCGTCGCGGACGTCGCCCGTCTGCTCGTTCGTCGGCACGACTCTGCCGAGGCCGTCGATCGCGACCCAGGTGTCCGGATACGCGTTTCTCGTGTACAGCACGTCGTCCTCCGGTATCACGTAGGCGGGCGGCGGCGTCATCGTGCCGTCGACCTGCATGACGCTCTCGCACTGCGTGACCGGCGTATCCGGCTTTTCGGTGAACGTGACGGTGATCTCAAGGTCGTACTGCGCCTCGGCGCCGTCCATGTAGACGTAGCCGAGCGATTTTTCCATCGGATAGCGCCATATACCGACTTTGTTTACCGTATCGTAGATCGCGAAAACGTACTCGCCGGCGGGGAGCGGATCGGACGGGAATCTTATCCAGTTCGTCGCGCAGTCCTGCATCTTGTCGAGCCGAAGCTCACGCAGCGGCTCCGCCTTGACCGTGTTGTCAAAATCACCGGTCCAGGAGAAGACGCCTATCGTGCACTGGCTGTCGGTTCTGTTCCACGTCGGCAGGCAGAAGCCCACGCCGATAAACGGAGCGTTCAGTATAACGCGCTGTCCGTATACGGAATCCGACGCGACCTCCTCGGGGTACTTCTGCGAATCGAGTGCCCTGTTGAAAAGCGCGTAGGAGTAATTGCCCGCGGCCGACGCGGCGGCGGAGAACACCGCCGACATTATCATAAGCGACGCGAGCAGAAGCGTGATAAATCGTGATCTTTTCATAAAAACCTCTCTGTTTTTTTGTCAGAAACTGCTTATCGGAAGGGTGTCGTCATCCTTCCCTTTCTTTATGGATATGACCTTCACGTCATACGAGTTCTTTTCGTTAGCCACGACGGTCACGGTGTCGCCGGCGTGCGCTCCGAGCAGAGCTTTGCCGAAGGGCGATTCTTTCGATATGTTGTCGGTGAACACGTCGTTGCGCAGCGTCGTCACGATGCGCACGGTCTTTGTTTTGTCGTATTTCGGGATATAGACCTCGACCTCGTCGAAAAGTCCGACCTCGTCAGCGGCGGAATCGACCGTTATAACGCGCGCCGTCTTTATCATGCCCTCGAGATATCTCATGCGGCTGCGGTTCGCGTTTATCTCGCGCTTCGCGGTCCTGTATTCGTCGTTTTCGCTCAGATCGCCGAGCTCGCGCGTGCGCTTTACTTCGGCGCGCAGCGCCGGCATCATCTCGAGCCGTCGGGCGAGCTCCTCTTTCATTTTGTCTATGTCCACCTGTGTCAGTTCGTCGTTCATTTCAAAGCCTTTCTGCACTCAAATGCCGCCGAGCCCGCGCTCGACGTGCTCTATGATTATATAATCGGGTTTCATCTGCTCCCACAGCTCCGTCTCCTCGGGGTAGTCCCACATCGTGTGGAACACGCTGCAGCTGAATTTCTCCGCGAGGAAAGACATTAAATTCGTCGAGAAGCTGTCGCGGTACATTATCATCGTCGGAAGCGACGCGTCGTCGATTGCAAATTCGTGCTGATCGGAAAACCAGACGTTTTCGAAGTTCATCGAATAATCCTTTTCGATGCCGGAGAAAAGCGGTTTTTTGCTTCGAACGTACACGCCGTCCTCGCGCACGGCGTTAAGGTCCGCGCCGAGGAAGTTGGCCATGTCGCCGCCGTTCACGGATTTTGTGAAGACGTCGAAACCGGAGAGCGGATCGGGCGCCGCGGCGGGGAAATCTTTACTTATTTCGTCCATTATCCGCACGTACGCGTAGTAGGCGCCCAGCTCGTTCCAGTGGGTGTCCGTCTTGTTGTAAAGCCGGTACGGAGCCGTCTGTTTCGCCTCGGTGAGCGGCGTTATCAGATCGAGGAATATAAGACTGTCGTCGTCCTTGAACGCCTCGATGAACTGGCGCAGACGGGACGTGGCGCCTTCGACCAGATCGTCCGGCGCCGTCTCGGGATATATCGTCAGATGATTCGGCGGGATGACGTAGATGATCTTCGTGTCGGGGCTGACCGCGTGGATCCTGTCGGAGCGCGCGCGCAGATAGTTGACGTAGCCCTGAAGATCGCCGTCGGACAGCGCCGACGCGCCGGTGAAATCAGGCACGGTCTCCTCGTAGTGCAGATGGCCGTATTTGCCGACGCGGACGTTCTTGTAGCCGACGCGTTCCTCGTATTTCACGTTCACGGTCACGGGATCGCTTTCGTTTTTGCCGTCGGTCTTCGCCGTGACGTAAAGCTCCGAGCGCTCGGTATCGGTCCTGATCGGCACCTCCGCGGCAAACGCGCCGTTTTCGGTGCGCCGGCTCACGACCTTTTCACCGCCTTTTACCGTGACGGTGCTTTCCGCCTCGGCTTTGCCGAATATCACGGCGCAATCGCCGGAGGAGTACACCACGGCGTCGATCACCGGCACGGCGGACGAATCGAGGTCGGGGTCGGTCTGCGGCTGCATGCTTTTCAGGGGCAGAGAACGGACGTCTCCCTCGTATATGACGAAGACGGCGTGATCGGGAGCGTAGCGGTCGAGAACGGTCTCGTCGGCGATCATGCCGTCGACGAACACCGCCGTCCCCGCCGCCGCGGAGAAGAATTTGCGGCAGGCGGAGACCGAATTGCCCGCGCCCGCGCTGAACACGATCACAGAGCCGGTCTTTTCGCTGTTTTTCGTGGCGGTGACGCCGAACGCGTAACGTTCGTCGTCTTTATACGTCACGTTGTTTTCCGTGAGCGTAACGGTGCGGTTCGGGACGGTCTTTCCCGTCTCGTTCCTGTATTCGCGCGTCAGCGGATAATTATAATCTTCCGACGTCCGGGCTGTATAGCCGTCTTCCGGGAGCGCGGCAAGTCCCGCCGCGCCGGCCGCCGCCGTGAAGAGGCGGTAACCGCCCGCGTCGTTTATCGCGTCGGAGGCGGTGTGGAACAGCTGCTCTGAGTCTTTATATTTTCCGAACAGACCGGAAAGCTCGATCACATCGAGCCCCGCCGCGGTCATCGCGGCGCAGAGCTCCGTATATTTTCTCGTCTGCGAACAGCGTTTTGCGACGTTGCCCGGCAGTTTGTCGCGGTATACCGACATTTTTGACGGCACGAGCACGAAGACCGAAGCGCAACCGCGGTCCGCGAGCGCCGAAGCCGATCCGGAAAGCGCCTCGACCGTGCGCGAAAGGACCTCAGCGTCGTATGAAGTCTGCCCGCTGAAATCAGCGAGTTCGTCGGTGAAGGCGCTGCGGGCGCTGAAAAGAAAGCCGTCCGAGCCCTCTATCACGTCGTATTTTTCGTTGTAATCACGCGCTTTTTTGCCGTAAAGCGGAAGCGCGACGGCGAGCACGAGAAGGACGAACGCCGCAAACGCGCAGACGTATGATAAGATCCGTCTTTTACTCATACTGTATCCACTCTCTGCGGCATCCGGCGACCGCGCCGTCGATAAGCGTCTGCACGTCGAGCTTCGCTTCTTCCGCTTCAACGGCGGAAAGCGACGGCTTCGTCTTCGGATGCCTCGGCGTGAAGACGGTACAGCAGTCCTCGAAGGGCAGCGTCGAGATGTCGAACGCCCCGATCGCGCGCGAGCGCGCGATGATCTCCTCTTTGTCGAGCCCTATGCACGGGCGGAAAACGGGGATCGAGACTGACGCGTTCGTCACGGTAAGCGCCTCGACCGTCTGAGAGGCGACCTGGCCGACGCTTTCGCCGGTGATCAGCGCGCTGCATCCGCGTTCCGCGGCGATACGCTCCGCGATCCTCATCATGAAGCGGCGAAGCAGCAGCGTGAAGTACTCCTCGTCGCAATTTTTCGATATCTGTTCCTGTATCTGTGTGACCGACACCGTGTTGAAGCAGACGGCGCCGTTATATACGGCGAGCACGCGGGCGAGATCCTTCACCTTTTCGAGCGCGCGTTCGCTCGTGTACGGGAAGGATTCGAAGTGGACCGCCTCGAGCTTGACGCCGCGGCGGCAGATCATGTGCCCTGCCACCGGCGAGTCTATGCCGCCGGAGAGCAGCAATAGCGCGCGGCCGTTCGTCGATACCGGCATGCCGCCGGCGCCGTGATCCTGCATTCCGGTGATGTAGGCTTTTTCGTCTCTGATCTCGACTCTGACGACGACTTCGGGGTCGCGCACGTCGACTTTCACGTCGTGACATACGGACAGGATCGCGCCGCCCACCTGCGCGGCTATCTCGGGCGAGCCGAGGGGAAAGCTCTTGTCGCTGCGGCGCGCGTCGGCCTTGAACGTCTTAGCGCCGCCGATCAGCTGCGGCGCGAGCTCCGCGGCTTTTGCGAGTATCGCGTCCATGTCCTTTTCGACCTCGTACGCGCGCACGAGCGCGATGACGCCGAACGTCTTTCCGCATATATCGTAAGCGCCCTCGAGGTCGCAGCCGGGATCCTCCGGCCTCACCGCGATGGTGCTCTGTGATTTGTAAACGCTGAATTTGCCGAACGGTCTGACTCTGTGGCGGACCTGCCGCAGAAGCGTATTTTCAAAGTACGCGCGGTTGGCGCCCTTCAGAGCGATCTCGCCGAATTTCAGCAGTATGGTAAAACTCATCTGGCAACGTCCTTTTCTGCTTGATGCCGTTATTGTACCACATTTTTCTAAAAAAGGCAATAGAAAAAGAAAAATATTGAAGCCGCCCCGCCTCATATGCGCAAAAAAACGCCTGCCCGACGCATTTTTAAAGTGATTTTGTTGAAATTGGGGGATTGACATCAAACGCGGAATATGTTATAATGTTAACAAAGAAAAGGGGGAAGCGATGAAACGGGCATTTGAGATCAACGACACGGTCGTGTACCGCACGAAAGGAGTCTGCACCGTTACTGACGTCGTAAAAAAGGCGTTTGCCGGCGCGGAGGAGAGAGAATATTACGTTATAGAGCCGCTGTCCGCGAACAATTACCGAAGCTTCGTGCCGGTGCTGTCGGAGACCGCGTCTCAGCTCAAGCATGTGCCGACGCCGGAAGAGGTCGACGGCATAATCGCCCGATCGCTGCTGATCGTCCCCGAATATGAACCCGATAAAAAGAAAAGGGAAGCCGGTTACGCCGCCGCACAGCTGCGCGACGACGAGGCCGAGCTGATCGGGATATACGCGATGCTCGGCGAACGCAAAGCGGCCAAAGTGAAAATGCCGGCGGCCGATATAAAGATGATGATGTACGTGGAAAAAGCCGTCGGCGAGGAGTTCGCATACGCCCTCGGCGTCCGGCGCGACGAGGCGTGGGATTATATCAATAAGAAACGCGGAGAATGAGAAAAACGGCGGTGGAGGTGTGGTGCTCTAAAGGACAGTCAATAAAAACCGGCTGAGGTAAGGACAATGAAGTCCTTATTTCAGACGGTTTTTTCGTCGCATATCACCGCAAGCAGGACGTTTGTGTGCCAAACGTCAAAGAAACAGTTTACAGTTATGATTGCACACGATGCGTGCAAGTTATGAGTTCCGCAAACGTGCCGCAGGCACTCATAACTTGCGAAGCATTCATAACGCGCGTCAGCGCTCATAACGTTCCGCGTAAGCGGAACTCATAACTGCCGACTGTCCTTTAGAACAGTCGGCAGATGACCGCCGTTTTTTAGTTAATAGGTAAGAGTGAATAGTGAATAGTTTCGGTGTCCCTGCGGGAACCCCCACCGCTCTCCGGTTCGCGGCGGGGAACCCCTTTGGCGGCGCAATGCTCGTCCCCCCCAAACCCCCGCCTCCCCCCAACATCCGTTGGGGCTTTT
>JAGDCE010000096.1 GCA_017958705.1 Clostridia bacterium | reverse complement strand
ATGGAACAGCATGCCCCCGAACCGCCCGGCTGTGCTGCGCACGTACCTGTGCAAGCTCGTGCGCAATATCACGATAAAGCGCATCAGGGAGCAGAACGCAAAAAAGCGCGGCGGCGGTCAGGTAATACTCGCGCTCGACGAGCTTGAGGAATCAGTCCCCGGGCAGAGCGAGGACAGAGAATACGCCGAAGCGCTTTCCCGTTCGGTCAGAGATTTCGTGAAAGGGCTTGAGCCCGACGCGAGGCGCGTGTTTTTGCAGAGATACTATTATTTTACCGATATCGGGACGATAGCCAAGAATAACGGCTTTACGAAAAGCAAGGTCAAAATGATGCTGAAGCGCAGCCGCGACGCGCTGCGCGAAAAACTTGAAAGCGAGGATCTGATGTGAAAAAATCCGATATAATAGCCGGCGCGCTCGCGGATCTCGACGAGCAGACGCTGTCCGACGCGGCGGAATACCGCGAAAAAACGAAAAGTCCGGTGCCCGGTATCGCGGCGCTCGCCGCGGTGATACTGATAGTATTGATCGCCGTGCCGCTCATCCGTCCTCTTCTGAAGGACGGCGGCGTGCAGGGAACGGACACTTATGAATTCCCGATCTTAAACACGTCCGGGACCGTCCCCGACACGGCGGAACCGGGAAAGGAGGAGCCGGCGACGTTTGACGAAAGACTGATGAAATATATGCCGGACAAAGAGCCGGAGGATAAAGACGCGCCGTCGTACCTGTACTACACGGGCATCGACGCGGACGTGTTCGTGAAAGATCTTCGCAACGCCGGCTTCAAATTGCTGTATGAAAAAAACGACAATATGCTCCTGTACGGTGACGATATGCTGCTCGGGCTGACTGTATATGAGGACACGGTCATGGTGGATGCTTTCGTCGGTCACGGCGACGCGTCGGATGCAAAGCGCATCATAAACGGAAGCGATATAAAAAACGCTTCCGGTACGTATCTTGCCCCGGTCAGCTGTCCCGTGGACATCACGCCTGACGGATTTGAGGAGGCGACCGGCATGCGGATGATCGCCGCGTTCGTGAATCCGGGCACGGCGGAAGAAACATGCAGAGTCGACACGTTTTTCGTCGGCAAAAATAAAGCGCTGCGGCTGGGCGGCTGGGGCTGGTCGTCGTGGTCGTACGATCCGCAGCGTCAGTTCAGATCAAAGATATTCGCCGATATCGACGGAGACGGCAGCGATGAGCTCGTCATCCTCGGCCCCGGCTTCACGTCGGGCGTAATGTCGTCCAGTCTGTACGCCGTAAGGTGCGGAGACGAGCCGGAATACGTCGCGGAATACGGGGCGACTCTGCGCCAGATCGCCGCCGCCGGGCTGATCCGCTCGGACGACGGGCGCGCCGTGCTCGCATATCTGTACGGAAACGAAGACGGTGTGGGCAAGACCGGATACGCGGAGCTGTTGCTTCGCGACGGGTACCCTGTCCTGTTCGACAGATACGGCAGGGAAATGAAGACGGTCTGGGGCGTCGGCGACCCGCTCGCGGAGCAGATCAGAGAACTGCAAGTCGATAAAACGGACAGATTCGTCGATCCCGTGCCGTTTGACGGATATAAGAACTTCTGCCACGACTACAACATAGACAGAGAATTGGTCTCCCGCCTGAAAGTGCACGGTATAAACGGCCTGTTCACTCTTGTCTTCGGGGAGACAAGCGAGACCTACTATTACAACGGGTTCCAGAAAAAGCTTACGGAGCGGAAATCGCCGGCGTATACGCTGAATCTGTATACCGCGGACGGCTGCACGGATTGTAACGTGATATATACGGTCGGCGAGTTGTTCACCGGGGTTGACGTCAACATCTACAGATGGGATCTTGACAAGTCCGAGGTCAGCACGTATATCTCCGTAAAGGACAGACTGCAAAACACGTATGAAGACGAGTCCGGCATGATCTTCTACGTGTCGTATAAAGGCAAAAAAGGCGCGCTGAAAGCCGCGGATACGCGGTCGCAGACGATATACGGGCTCGCCGAGATCCCGGTCGACACGGAGCACGGCAAAGTGCCGAGCGTCGCCGGCCGCTCCGATACCGGTATCTACGTCTTCGTGACCGGAGACGGTCTGTACCACTGCACGCCCGGCGGCGAGGCGAAACGCCTGCGTGAGATCCCGGGAGATATCACTTACAAAAAGTGCGTGGACGGCGTGATGTATTATATCGCTGACGGTACGCTTTACGCCGTGGATCAGGACGGCGCCGACCTCGGCAGCATGACGGCGCCGGAGAACTGCACGGTATATGACGGATACGCAGTTTCGGTCTCGAAGAGGGGGATCACGGTTTACGACGTGAGCGGAAAAGAACCGGCGCGGACAGTCGTCTCCGCTGAGTTTTCGGAAAACGTCACCTGCGATCTGAAGAGCGGCGTGCTGTTCGTCCTCGACAGAGAAGCGAAGACCCTGACCGTCGTCAATATGAACGGCGGAGAAACAAATACCTTTGACCTGACGCGATGAGAGCATGACGGTGTAAAACGAAATAAAAAAACCGGCTGAAACAAGGAAACGGATCCTTATTTCAGCCGGTGTATTTTTTGCTTTTACGGTTTTCCGCGTTCTTCCACGAGCTTGTCGTATCGCGCCTGAATATTGTCGAGGAACGGCTCCCACAGATCGTTTTCACGGATGACCTGCGGGCAGTTCTTGCCGGAGAAGTGGTTATGCTGACGCACTGCTTTGATGCTCAGCTTGTATTCGTACATCAGCTCCGCGACGAGCTGTGCGGCGTTGTCGAGCGACTTGTAGAAATACTCCGTCGGCTTTTTCGTGCCGAGCGTCTCATAGTTCACACAGATCTCTATGCCTATGCCGTACGTGTTGCCCTGACCCTCTCTGCCGTCGCCGGCGTGCCACGCGCGCTCGTATTCCGGCAGATGTTTGTAGATGCTGTGATCGTCCACCGTGTAGTGCCACGAGGTCTGCGTGCCGTCCTGCTTCACGTAATTCCTGTGCGCCATCGCGTCGGCGCCGCGGCTGAAGTTGCCGGTGTTGTGTATGACTATGTATTTTACTTTATAATTGCCGCCCGGGCGGTTGTATCTGCCCTCGGGCACGTAGTCGGCGACGACGAGTATATCCTGATCCGTCCCCTCGCCTATACGCCAGGTATATCTGTCCGGTCTCTGCTGTACTATGTACACCGTGCCGCGCCAGATCTGCTCGAATTCGGAGCAGAGGTATCTGACCTCCACCTGCTGTTTCGCCGGGTCGTTCACGATCAGCCAGTCGACTCCGTCGACGGTCTCGTAACCTATGACGCACATCAGATGGCCGTTAGTCGAGTAATCCGGATATCCGGAACCGGCGAGCTGACCTTTCTTTATTTTCACCGAGCAGACGACCGGCACCTGTTTGTAAAGCGCCCATTTCAGCGCGTTCATGTCATAGATGTCGACGTATGCGTTGTAGCCGAGCTCGCCCGCGTAGGCGACGTTGTACGACCAGTTGCCGTAGATGTCCTCGCCGTTGTCGTATACGCCGTCGGCGGTGTCCTTCGTTTCAAATTTCTTTTCGCCGTAGTAATCGCGCACCATCGAAAGCGACGTCGGCGAGCAGATGCGTCCGCCGATGTCCGGCACGTCCATCTGATAGCGCCGCTTGACGGTCAGCTTTACCGATTTTGATGCCGGCGTCTTCGTCAGCGCCCCCTTCGCCGTGTCGGCGGCGAGCGTCACGTTGTACAGTACCGGCGCTTTCTCTCCCGTCTGTTTCAGCTTGATCATGAGGCGGACGGCGGTGCTCTTGTTCTTAAGCTGCAGCGTGTCTATGTCGAGCACCCCGTCCTTGTCCGAGCGCGACGCGCTCGCGGAGACGCCCGGTATCGCGCTCCATACGCCCCAGCTGTACGGATCGGTGTACGTGCCGTCCTCACGCTTCGCGCAGACCGATATCTCGACGGTGCCGCCCGCGGTCGACGCGTTCCACGACGCGATGAGCTGACTGAATTCGCCGAGCTCTATATCGGACGATATGAACTCGCCCTCGGTCACGCCGGGGCGGAGCGTCAGACCGTCGTATTTGAACATCACGCCGTCGAAATATCCGTCGAATTCGTTCGCGGAAAGCATTTTCGCGCGGTTGAACAGATTTACATCGTTCTTGTAGAAATCGCTCGATTCGTTCTCCGGGAAGACGTCCTCGACGCGCGACGCTTTTTTGACTTCCGTATCCTTTTTGTTCATTTCGTATTCCCTTATCGCGTCCTCTCTGCCTTTTTCGAACACGAGCGCCGGCAGACCGTACGAGAGCGCGAGATCGAGTTCTTCGTAGAATTCCACCGAACCGGTGATCCCGGTCCTGTACGTCGACGCCGCGCCGGTCCTGTCCTTTTCAATGTTGTATGCCCGCGAGAGCTTCGGCGTCGCGGTGCTGTCCGCCATTATAACGTGCCCTTCGTCGACGTACGAGCCGCGCTCGAAAACCGTCTGCAGATACACCGTCTCCCGCTCCTCGCAGAGCAGATCGATGCCGGTGTAAAACAGCCTTGAGCCGTCCGTTCCGAGCAGGTCGAGCAGTACCGGCGCAACGTCGGTATGCGAGGCGAGCGCGCCGCTTGAGCCGACCGCCGCGCCTTTGATGACGAGCGGCGCGGTCAGGCGCTTTTTGACGTCAAGCCCGCCGAAGCTGTCCTGATCGCGAAGCCCCGAGCCGACCGCGACGACGACCGTTTTGTCGTACAGCCCTTTATCATGAAGCGCCGAAATGAATTTGCCGAGCCGCGCGTCAGCCTCCTGCAGCGCCGAGAGGAGCTGCCCGTCAGAGGAGAAATACGGATATTCGCTTATCCCCTCTACTACGTGCATGAAAAACTTTCCGTCGCCGAGATCCGCGATCGCCTCGTCGTACAGCGAGACGGACGCGGAATTGTTCGCGTGCGCGTAGCTGTAAAGGTGCGTTTCGTAGCCTTGTTTTCCAAGCAGATCCGAAAGCCCCGGCACGTTCGCGTAGATCTCCGTGCCGCTGCCGTAGCGGCCGGCGGGCACGCCGGTGTTTATCACGCCGCGCAGATCCGAAGGATCATACGACGGCACTATGACGTTGCTGAAATACGCGCCTTCTTCACAGAGTTTGAAAAAATTCGGAGTGAGCTCCTTGCTCATAAGCTCCGTACACAGCGACGGGATCTGTACAATCACGACGTTGTATCCTTCACAGCGCCCGAACTGATCCGAGCGCGCGGGGGCGACGGTGAACGCAGAATCGGGATAAGGCTCGGTCGCCTCATCAGTCGGCGACCCGCCTTCCGCGTCCTCCGACGTCACCCCGTCGGTCACCGGTGAACTCGCCTGTGAGGCCGACGTGAAATATACGGCGAGCAGCGTTCCGATTATCACCGCCGCCGAAACGGCTATCAGGATGATCACGAGTTTCGTGATATCGAATTTTTTGCCTTCCTTCGCCGTATTCTGTTCGTCTGTCATTTTGATCTCCTTTGATGACGGGCGGCGGCGATATCGCCGCCGCCCGTGTTATCACTGCTCGAATCTGTAAGCGCCGGGGGCGAGAGTTATTATCACCCTGCCGTCTTTGCACTCGAATTCGCTGAATTTATGTTCGACGCCGTTTACCGTGAAAGCGTCTTTGTCGGCCAGCACCGGCAGACGCAGCGTCGCGGGGACCGGCGTCACGGCTTCGTATACGAAACCGTTTTCCGTGCTCCAGGACGATTCGATCCTGCCGTGTCTGCTGTCGTAATGCGCCTTGACGAACGTTATCTTCTCCTGACCCTCGGGCAGCTCGTCCGCCGTCCTCGTGTCAGGCGTGGGCTGCAGGATCACGCGCTCGAAGCCGTACGCCTCGGGATCCGCCTCGATGCCCGCCACGTAGCGGTACATCCATTCTTCAACGGAGCCGTACGCGTAGTGGTTGAACGAGTTCATGCCGACGTCGCCGAAACCGGTCGCGATCGTGTAGGAATTCCAGCGCTCCCAGATCGTCGTCGCGCCCTGATCGACGCTGTACAGCCACGACGGGTTCGCCGTCTGCAGGAGCAGGGAATAGGCGAGGTTGCAGTCGCCGTTCTCGGCGAGGACCTTGTTCAGTATTCCGGCGCCGATGAAGCCCGTGCTGAGCTTGTGACCGTTGTCTGCTATCTTGTCGTGAAGCGCCTTGACCGCGGCTTTCGCGTTGTCCTCGTCCAGCATGCCCGTCATCAGCGCGAGCAGGTAGCAGGTCTGCGAGCGGTGCTCGGGGAGCAGGTCGCCGTTTTCGTCGCAGTACGTCGCTCTGAAATGATCTCTGACCTTGAGATAAAGCGCGTCGTAATGCTGTGCGCGGTTGGCTTTGCGGATCGCCCTCGACATTTCCGCCATCATGCGCGCGTCCAGCGCGTAGTAGGCGACGGCGATGTATTTGTTGTCCGTGCGCTCGTAGGCGAGCCAGTCGCCGTACGTCGGATGCGGGCCTTCCATGCCGCGGGAATCGAGCCAGCCCATATATTTTTCCATCGAGTCGTAATGCTCGGCGACGAGCTCGCGGTCGTCGTACATACGCATCATCACGTACGGCACCACGATGCCGGCGTCAGACCAGCCGGCGCCGCCGAAACCGACGACGCGGACCGTCGGAATGACGTCGGGATACATGCCCTCGGGCGACTGGGAATCGCGCGCGTCGCGCAGCCATTTCTTGAAGAAGCCGTCGACGTCGGCGTTATACGCCGCTGTGTTGCAGAATATCTGCGTGTCGCCGGTCCAGCCGAGGCGCTCGTCGCGCTGCGGGCAGTCCGTCGGGACGGACAGATAGTTGCCGCGCTGACCCCAGATGATATTTGAAATGAGCTTGTTTACCTTTTCGTGAGAGGTCTGTATATATCCGGTCTCCGTGGTCGCGGAGCCGACCACGTCGCCGATGAGGCCGCTTACGCGGATATCGTCTGACGCGGTGAATTCGATATAGCGGAAGCCGTAGAACGCGAACGTCGGTCTGACGTGGTTTTTCGCCGCGTCGGAGAGCACGCACTGGAGTTTCGCTTTCGCCGATCTGTAGTTTATCGTGTAGACGGAGCCCTTCGGGTTGTCGTTGCCGCGCGCTTTTTCGCCGCTGTCGTTGAGCATTTCGGCAAAGCGCACCATAACGTGCGTGCCCGCCTCGCCCGCGACGTCGAATTCGGGCCAGCCGACCATGTTCTGAGCGAAGTCTATGACCGCGGTCTGACCTTTTTTAAGCTCGAACGCGTCGGCCTTGTCAGATACCGATAAGACGTTTATCTCGCCGAAATCGGTGCCGTTGTCCTTCGTGCCCTCGTAGATCGTGACCGTGACCGGCGCGACGGAGAAATCGCGCACCTGTATCGTCGGGCCGACCTGCGGCGTGACGTCGATATCGATCGCCTTAGAAACGGCGCCGACCCAGCCGGTCCTGTCGGCGTCGGGCGCGGAGAGCCTGCGGAAGCAGCTCTGATTGAAGTCTATGTATTCGCCGTCCCAGATATCGGATTTTCTGATCCTGCCGCCTCTGCTGCAAAGCCAGCTCTCGTCGGTGTAAATGTCGCGCGCACCGTCGTCGTCGGTTATATGAAGCGCCGCCATGAAACAGATCTCGGCGTTTTCGTATGTGCCGAACGAGATGCGTCCCGCGTACCAGCCGGGCGCGAGCACGGCGAGCAGAGTGTTGTCGCCGTCTTTCAGATATCCGGATACGTCGTAGCTGTAATAAAGGACGTGCTTTCTGTAATCGCTCCAACCGGGTTTGAGCTCGTCGGGCTTGCCGTCGTATACGCGCGATCCGTTGATCCACAGATCGAACACGCCGAGCGCGGTCGCGTCTATTCTCGCCGTGGCTCTGCCGCGGACGGTGAAGCGCTTGCTGAACATGCCGAGCCCGCCTTCGTCGCAGATGGGTTTGTGCTGTTCCTCCTGGCCGCCGCCCCAGTGGAGCGGGGGTATCTCGACCTTTTCAAATTCCGGGCATTTGATCCATTTTGCGGCGCCGCCGGTCATTTCGTCTTTTCTCATGGCTTTCTCCTTGATATTCATTTTATTTCAAAAGCCTGCCAAGGGCTTTTTCGTCGCAGTTTTTGAATAAGCTTTTTATATGGGTGAAAATCGCCTCGTACGATTCGGACGGGCGCTCGCCGTAACGGCTCCTCACGACGTCGCCGTATAAATACTCGGGCGTGCAGAATTCGGCGATTCCCCAGCCGTAGGGCTTGCCGTTTTTGTCCGTACCGTACAAAAAATCGGAGTTTACGATATACGTCTGCATCTGAAGCCGGCTCAGATACTTGTCCGCGTCGGCTCCGGCTTTCTCGCGGATCAGCTTAGAGCTGATCTTCCCGGCGCTCTGTATCACGGAATATATCTCCGCGTCGCGGAAAAAGACGAGCCCGTCGTCGCAGCGCGCGTCAAAATCGTAGCCGTCGCGCCTGTAGTTGCAGAGGCGCGGGAACCATTCGAGGCTGACGTAAACGGCTTTGCCGCGGAAGAATTTTCCGTACGCGCAGTCGAGCTGCCGTATCACCGGTCCCTTCCATTCCCACGGACCCGGGTCATCGGAAAACCACAGCCGCGGCGGGCACATCTCCTCTATCGAGAAACCTTTTATTTCATTTTTGAAGAACGGCAGGAAACCGAGCTCCTGAACCGCCGCCCGCAAAGCCTGCGGGCTGTCCGTAACGATGCTTTTCATACCTTTCCCATTATATAATAAAAAATGCAAAAATGCAAGACCATT
>JAGDCE010000006.1 GCA_017958705.1 Clostridia bacterium | reverse complement strand
CCAGCTTTCGGCGGTGAATTCGACCGTGTCGAAATTCTCGGCGAACATATACGGCATCGCGGACGAGATCAGCTTGAAATCCATGCCGTTTTCGTATCCCTTTATCGACTTCAGCGGCAGCGCTTTCACGTCGCATATCTTCATTTTTGTAATGTGGTCCAGCCGGTAGAACGCCATCCTGTGCCAGTATTCAGTGTACGCCATCAAATAATAGCGCTGATTGTGCAGTATGAGCTGATACGGCGATACGCGGGCGAACGACGACTTGTGCAGCTTCTTGTCGATTCCGTATTTGTTGTATTCAAACTGGATCTGCAGGCCCTTTTCTATCGCCTCGTCGACCAGCTCTATGTTGAGGAACACCGCCATATTGTCGGTCTTGCTCCAGTCGTTGACCGAATAGACGTGCTTAATGTGGGAGCGGAAGAATTTGTTAGAAAGCTTGCTCAGACGTTCGATCAGGTCCTTGGAATAGCTCGCCGTGATGTGCTTGCTCGAAAGCACGCCGTCGATCAGCAGGCGCAACTCGGCGTCGTCGAAATCGCGGGAGGCGAGATAGCTGCCGGTCCGCGAAGATTCGATATCGTAGCCCGCCTCTTTGAGCAGGGAAATGTTGCGTCCGATCGACTTGCGCTCGACCTCTATGCCGTAGTCGCGCTTTAAGATAACGGCGATTTCTTCCTGCGTGAGCGGATGGTCGACGTCGCTGCATTCGTGGAGTATCTGGAAAATGCGTATGAGAGCCAGCTTTTTGGATTCGACGGTATACATTTTTTCCTCCCGGTTATGTTTTATCAAAGACATTGTACCAAATCCGGTACGCCGTGTCAAGTACGAACCGCGGGAGGGAAGACGTTTTATGCTATGTTTCATTGATTATTCGATCCACAATTCCCGTGTGATCGTATGTATCAACTCTGCACCAATCAAATAATGAATAAACGAATTGCGTACACCCGAAAATATACTCATCGCAACCGTCATAAGCAAAAATAATACTATCATCATGTAAATAGATATTGAGTTCTCTTTTTCCTTTTTTTAATTCGATTTCTTTTATTTCGATATCGTCGTATGCGGATACAAAGAAACGGAAGCCGAGCAACGGTTTTAGAGTTTTCAGCCATTTTATGATTCTTTCTTTACCGATAATGGGTGCAACCAGTTCTGGAATAATATGCGCGTTCGCACAACTTGAAATATGGCAGAGATTTTCGAGAAGACGTTCATAGTTAAGTTTGTCGTTCTCGCATGCGATAATATCGTCGCACAATCTGTCTATCGCTTTATGCAACTCTTCTTTTTGCTTTTCAAGTATTTCCCGTATCATAATGATCTCCTTCATGTTCCAAATAATACTATATCGTCTGCATATATGATATAGCATTCATAATACCTTTTTTGGGACGTTAATTTGTGCGCTTTCTCATAAAAGCATTGTTGTTAATACGTGGTTTAAACGCCGGATACCGAGATGCTTTCCATATCCTGCATATGCAAGGTTTGGCGCTACAGCTTTGACAGCGACGGCGAACTGCTCGGTCAGGTCGATACCGGCGAAACGGAGTTCTTCCGCAGATAACCGCAATAAAAAGCAAAAAAATGCGGACCGGAGCGTTTTGCTCCGGTCCGCCTTTTCATTTCTTTGTGTTTCTTCAGCTTTCAGTTTGACCGAAAGTCATTCGAATTCTATAGTGGAAACGGGTTTTTCCGAGATGTCCCATGCGACGCGGTTGACGCCGGGAACGGTGGCGATTATACGGTCGCGGATGGCGCAGAGGGTAGCGAACGGTATCTCGGGGACGGTCGCGGTGACTGCGTCGACGGTATTGACGGCGCGGATCACGACGAGCCAGCCCATATAACGTTTACCGTCTTTTATGCCGATGGATCTGAAATCGGGGATGGCGCAGAAATACTGCCAGGGTACCGACGGCAGTTTTTCGATCTCTTCGCGGACTATCGCGTCGGATTCGCGGAGCGCTTCGAGTCTGTCGCGGGTGATGGCGCCCACGCAGCGAACGCCGAGTCCGGGGCCCGGGAACGGCTGACGGTAGACCATATTATCGGGAAGTCCCAGCGCTTTGCCCACAACGCGCACTTCGTCTTTATAAAGGAACTTTATCGGCTCGACGAGTTCGAATTTGAGGTCGTCCGGCAGGCCGCCGACGTTGTGATGAGCTTTTACGGGACCGGATTCGAGTATATCGGGGTATATAGTACCTTGCGCGAGGAATTCAATGTCGTCGAGCTTTCTCGCTTCTTCTTCAAATACGCGTATGAATTCGGCGCCGATTATCCTGCGTTTCTGTTCGGGTTCTGAAACGCCTGCGAGCTTGTCAAGGAATCTGTCCACCGCGTCGACGTAAATGAGATTCGCGTTCATTTCGTGGCGGAAAACTTTTATTACCTGTTCGGGTTCGCCTTTACGGAGCAGACCGTGGTTGACGTGTACGCACACAAGGTTTTTGCCTATCGCTTTGATAAGCAGCGCCGCGACTACCGACGAATCAACGCCGCCGGAAAGTGCGAGCAAAACTTTTTTATCGCCGATCTGCGCTTTGAGAGCCGCTATCTGTTCGGCTATGAACGCGTCTGCGAGTTCTTTCGTATTGATCCTTTGCATCGTTTCGGGTCTTCTGTTTTCAGACATTTTTGTTACCTCTTTTAAAGAATTTTATAAAGGCTAAAAGGCTCAGAACAGTCCGCTTATTCTGCCGTTTTCGTCGACGTCTATGCGTTCCGCGGCGGGGGATTTGGGGAGTCCGGGCATGGTCATTATATCGCCGGTGAGCACGACTATGAACCCGGCGCCCGCGGATATCTTGACGTTTTTGACGGTGACTTCGAACCCTTCGGGAGCGCCGAGGAGTTTAGGATCGTCGGAAAAGCTGTACTGCGTTTTTGCTATGCACACGGGGAGCGAGCCGTAACCAAGCGATTCGAGTTTTTCGATCTGTTTCTTTGCCGCCGGCAGGATATTGACGCCCTTGCCGCCGTAAACTTTTTTCGTAACGGCTTCGATCTTTTCGGCGATAGACGAATCCAGTTCGTACGAGAACCTGAAATCGCCCTTTTCTTCTTCACACAGACGCACGACTTCTTCAGCCAGGTCTTCGCCGCCCTTGCCTCCTTCCGCCCAAACGGTGGAAAGCACGGTGTTCACGCCGAGTTCGCGGCATTTTTTGATGATGAAATCTATTTCGTTATCGGTATCGGTGGGGAAGCGGTTGACAGATACCACGAAGGGAAGACCGTAAAAGTTTTTGATATTGGAAACGTGCCTGAGCAGATTTGGTACGCCTTTT
>JAGDCE010000095.1 GCA_017958705.1 Clostridia bacterium | reverse complement strand
AGTAGAGGGCGTATTTGCCCGAGCCCGGGACGGTCATCTTATACACGCCCGCGGCGGAGCCGCGCAGATCGTTGTCAAACGCGACCGTCACCGCCGCGTCGGCGGCGGTCCCGGCAAACGGGAAGAGGCAAACGAGCATCCAGACGGCAAGTATGACGGCAAATGCTTTTTTCATAGGGTCGTTCTCCTTTTTGTGATTATTCGAAAATCTACAACACCTGGAACAGGTAGAATTTCAGATATCCGGTTTCCGGCACGCCCCGCAGATAGGGGTGATCGGGCGCGGCCCCTCTCGCCTCGATCTGCTTCAGGCGCACGTCGGCGTCGTGCGCGGCTTCGTCGAGCATTTTTTCGAAAAGTTCGGGCGTCATGAAGTGCGAGCAGGAGCAGGTCGCAAGGAAGCCGCCGCGCGGCAGAAGCCGCATCGCCTTGAGGTTGATCTCCTTATAGCCGCGGAAGGCGCTCTTTACCGTCGCACCCGATTTGGTGAACGCCGGCGGGTCGAGGATGATGAAGTCAAACTCGCGTCTGTTTTCATTGTACGCCTGTGTCAGATAATCGAAAACGTCGGCGCAGACGAAATCGACTTTGTCATGCAGGCCGTTCCGCTCCGCGTTTTTCTTCGCGTCCTCTATCGCTTTTTCGGAAATATCGAGCGCGGTCACGTGCGCAGCACCGCCTTTAGCGGCGTTCAGCGCAAACGCTCCGGTGTGGGTGAAGCAATCGAGCACTTTTTTGCCTTGCGCGATCCTTCCGACAGCCGCGCGGTTGTACTTCTGATCGAGGAAAAACCCGGTCTTCTGGCCGTTTACGTAGTCCACCGCATACTTTATCCCGTTTTCGGTTATGACGACCGTCCCGTCGCCGCCGCCGTAAAAATATCCGGTGTGTTTCTCCATGCCCTCGAGCGCTCTGATCTCAGAATCGCTGCGTTCGTATATCGCCGTGATATCCTCGCCCGAACCGCGCAGATACGACAGCAGGCTATCGTATATCACGTCTTTTCTTTTTTCGATACTGAGCGACAGCACTTCCGTGACGAGAATACTGTCGAATCTGTCGACCGTAAGCCCCGGGAACGCGTCCGCCTCGCCGAATATCAGCCGGCAGCATCTGAAATCTTCGCCCGGCATGACGGTCTTTCTGTAATCCACCGCGTATTTTACGCGGCGTGCCCAGAAATCTTCGTCGAATTTATCGTTTGCGTTTCGGGATATGAGCCTGATCCTGATCTTTGACGCGTCGTTTATGAAGCCCGAGCCGATGAATCTGCCCTTTGCGGTCCTCACGTCGATGATATCGCCGTTTTCATAGATGCCGTCGACAGAGACGACTTCGTCCGCAAAGATCCAGGGATGACCGGCGCGCGCCGTTTTTTCCGCTTTTTCCGTTATGGTTGCCGTCGGATACGATCTCATTTTATCTTTATGTCTATACCGTTGCATTCAACGCCGTCTTCGACCCTGATGACGATATATTTCACTCCGTCTATTTTTTTGACTTCCACGAGATCCGGGCGCTCCGGATCTATTTTTATTACCACGCTGCCGTTTTTGAATTCGAGCTTTTTCAGCTCCATGAGATTGCCCGGCGTCAGCTCGGCGCCTTTGCCGAAATTCTCTTCAAAATCGCCTGAGAAAGCCTCGATATGATCCTCGGAAACACTGCATCCGCGGAGCAGATCGCACAGCTCGCTCTTCGTGATGACGGGCGGATCCGACGCGAATTTATCGTTTTCGTATGATTCGATCACGTCGCTTATGTGGTCGCGCACCGCGCAGACGAGGTCATAGCTGCATTCGTCGCAGACCGCGCCGCGCAGTATTTCGGAGAACGCCGTTCTCTGCTCCTTCGCCGCCATAGGCAGCTCAGTCTTGAACAGAGCGTCGGTCAGAGCGTTTCCGCCGGAGGCATCCTTCGAATAATACAGCGCGCCGTATATGTTGCTGCATCTGTCGTCGAAGCGCGGGAACATGAAGCCGTATTCAGCCGGGCAGATCATCATCTCAGCCGCTTTTGAGCGGAACCGGCCCGCGTCTGATTCGTAGCATAACCCGCTGTCCTTTTCCTTTACCGGGCACACGGCGCAAAGTACGTAGCGGAACTGCTCGGACGAATCGTCGTCCTTCGACTTCGCGCGCACGTCGTAGCTGTCGTGCATAACGAGCACGACGCATTTTTCGTCGCCGGGCACGGACGGTATTATCTTCTCGCAGAAGGCGCGGAACGCTCCGTCATTGCCCGATATACCGTCGCGCATGGCGATCAGCAGCTTCTGTTCCTCGCCGTCGGCGACCTGTTTTGTTGAAAACTCTACGTTTATGAGGTTCTTCCCTATCGCGCCCGTCAGAACTTTTTTGAACAGGCGCAGATATCTTTCGAGCTCGTCCTGCGGCATCGTGGCGACCGGAAGCTCGAATTCCGATATGATCTGCCGCGCCTCGCTTACGTATACGCCTTTGATGGAGTCGACGCCGCATCTTTCCGGAGAGAGTCTTCTTCTTATCTCCGCCGCTTCTCTCTTATTCATTTGTTTTCCTTCTCAAAAAGCCATGCGGCTATGTTTTCCATGATATGGCTTATCGCGCCGTCGTCAGTCGGCGAATAAAGCCCGCTGTCGTGCGCGAGTTCGATGAAAGTCTTCGTACCGCCCTGCATAACGAACGAAAGATACTTATCCCACGCCTCTTTTTTATTGCTCAGCCACAGGCTGAAGAACTGCAGCGCAAGCGTGCCCGCCATGCAGTATTCGATGTAGTAAAACGGCATTTCATAGATATGGTGCTGTCTCTGCCAGCGCGCGCCTCTGCCGTACATGGGCAGGTCGTCGTTGTCGACATACGGGAGATAGCGTTTTTCAAGCTCCGCCCACACCTCGTTTCTCTGTTCGGGAGTGTACTCCGGATGAGTGTAGACGATCTGCTGGAAATGGTCGACCATACAGCCGTACGGGATGAACGTTATCGCGTCCTCGGCGTGTGAAAGCTCGTATTTGTCCGTATCTTCGGCGAAGAACAGTTTGTGATAGTCGCTCGTAAGGAATTCCATCGACATCGAGTGCGTTTCGCAAGCGTCGAGCGAAGGATCGCGCATCATGCCGAACGGTATGTGACGTGACGCCACGTAGAACGCGAACGCGTGACCGGCTTCGTGCGTCAGAACGTCTACGTCAGCCGCGGTGCCGTTGAAATTTGAGAAAATGAACGGTATCTTATATCCGTCGATCGACGTGCAGTAACCGCCCGGCGCCTTGCCCTCCTTCGCGAGCAGATCGAACGTATCCATATCGAACATCGCGTTGATGAACTCACCGGTCTCGGGCGACATGGCGTTATACATCTTCTTTGCCGCCGCAAGAAGCTCGTCAGGCGTGCCGTGCGGCTTCGGGTTTCCGTCCGGGAACAGATACGGGTCGTCGTAGATCTTGAAATCATCGACGCCTATGCGCTTTTTCTGGGCTTCCTTTATCTTATCGCAGATCGGGACGATGACGTCGACGACCTGATCCCTGAAATTGCCGACGGCATTCCAGTCGTAGCAGTTGCGCATTTGTCTTATGTATCCGAGCGGGACGAAGTTTTCAAAGCCGAGCTGCCTCGCCTGCTCGTCGCGCACTTTTACGAGCTCGTCGTAGAGTCTGTCGTATTCTTCTCTGTGAGCGTCAAAGAATTCGCCCTCTTTCTGGTACGCGAGGCGTCTCGTCTCTCTGTCGTCCGACTGCTTGTACGGACCGAGCTTCGTAAGAGGAAGCGTCTTGCCGTCCATCTCCACGGTCGCCGTCGCGTTCAGCTTTACGTATTCGCTGCAGAGTTTGTTTTCCTTCTGCATAAGCGGGATTATCTTCGGATCGAAACCCTTGAGCTGCAGTTCGATGTTTTTGAAAACGACCGGGCTGATCGTTTTTTCAAGCTCGGCGCGGAACGGACAGTCGAAAAGCGCTTTCATAAAGATCTGTTCTTTTTCCTGATACTCCGGCATGAACTCGTCGAAATACGTTTTTTCGGCGTCGTAAAACTCGTCGCGCGTGTCTATCGTGTTTCTTATGTACGCGATATTGAGCTGCGTGGAAAACTCGCCGCTGAGTTTATCGTATTCTTTAATGATCTCGATGACCTCGCCGGCGTTTTTCGCCTGTGCGAGCCTGTCAGCCAGTTCCTGCGTCTTCCCCATTAACTTTTCGCCGTCCGGGCGTTTATACGGCATCTCGCTGAATTTCATATTATTTCCTCCCACTCAGAACGTGATTTGTGATCTCATGTATTCTTCGTATGAAGCGGAGAGCCGCTCCATACTGACCGCGTCACACCTGCAGAACACGTCGACGAGCATGCCGACAGTGGCGCTCTTTTTGTCAAGTTCCGCGACGACCGCGATACATTCGCAGCCGCTGTCCATATAAAACGCGATCTCGTCGTTGCTTTTCGCTTCGATGAACCCGACGTCGCCTCCGTACCGGTCGCGAACTCTGACGGCGCGTTCATCGAATTTGTTTTCGTAATCACGGATCAGCGTCAGCTCGTCGCCCGGATCCGTGTTGTTCCGTATCGCGAGCCTCCTGCCGGTCTGGAAAATCCCCGTCACTCTTTTCCTGCCGATGAAAAAGCCTTTATCGGTCGGGAAAAGGTCGCGCGCGCCTTTCATGTTTTCAGCACCTTTTTAAGATACTGACCGGTATACGAGTTTTCATCCTGCGCGATCTGCTCCGGCGTGCCGGTCGCTATGACGTATCCGCCGGTGTCTCCGCCCTCCGGTCCGAGGTCGATTATATAGTCCGAAGTTTTTATCAGATCGAGGTTATGTTCTATCACGATAACGGTGTTTCCCGCGTCGGTCAGGCGCTGAAGGATCGCGATGAGCTTGTTGACGTCGTCGGCGTGAAGTCCCGTCGTCGGCTCGTCGAGTATATATACTGTCCTGCCGGTCGCGCGGCGCGAAAGTTCCGTGGCGAGCTTTACTCTCTGCGCCTCGCCGCCGGACAGCGTCGTCGACGACTGACCTATCTTGATATAGCCGAGCCCGACCTCGTAAAGCGTTTTCAGCCTTGAGGCGATCTTCGGGACAGCCGAGAAAAATTCGACGCCCTCCTCGACCGTCATCTCGAGCACGTCGTAGATGCTTTTGTCCTTGTATTTTACCTCGAGCGTGTCGGCGTTGTACCGTCTGCCGCGGCAGACGTCGCACTTGACGTAGACGTCCGGCAGAAAGTGCATTTCTATCTTCTTCACGCCGTCGCCCTCGCACGCCTCGCACCGTCCGCCTTTCGTATTGAACGAAAACCTGCCGGGTCCGTATCCGCGGATCTTGGCCTCGCGCGTCTGCGCGAAAAGCGTTCTTATATCGGTGAATAGCCCTGTGTACGTCGCTGGGTTGGAGCGCGGCGTCCTGCCTATCGGGCTCTGGTCGATGACGATTACCTTATCAAGGTTTTCGGTACCCGTTATCTCGTCGTGAGCGCCGGGCAGCGAGTACGCGCCGTTCAGCTCGCGCAGCAGAGCGTTCGCGAGGATGCTGTTGACGAGCGACGATTTGCCGGAACCGGAGACGCCGGTGACACAGATGAAGCAGCCGAGCGGGAAATCGACGTCTATGTTTTTAAGGTTGTGTTCTCTCGCGCCTCTGACGCCGAGCACGGCGCCGCTGCCGCTCCTGCGGGTCTTCGGAGTCTCGATGAATTTCTTGTGCGACAGATAAAGCCCCGTAAGCGACTTTTCGTTTTTCATTATCTCTTCAGGCGTGCCCGTCGCGACTATTTCGCCGCCGTGGACTCCGGCGCCGGGGCCGACGTCGATTATATAATCGGATTCGAGCATCGTCTCCTCGTCGTGCTCGACGACGATAAGGCTGTTGCCGAGGTCGCGGAGCTTTTTCAGTGTCGCGATCAGTTTTCCGTTGTCGCGGCTGTGAAGCCCTATGCTCGGCTCGTCGAGTATATACATAACGCCGACGAGCGACGAGCCGATCTGCGTGGCGAGCCTTATCCTCTGCGCCTCGCCGCCTGACAGCGTGCCCGCCTTGCGCGACAGCGTGAGATATTCAAGCCCGACGGACCGCAGAAAGCCGAGGCGCGCGCGGATCTCCTTGACTATTTCCCTCGAGATCTGGCGCTCCGTATCGTCAAGGCTTATGTTCTCGAAGAATTCAAGGCAGTCCGAAACGGACATCGAGCAGATCTCGTGTATGTTTTTGCCGCCGACGGTCACGCTGAGGATCTCCGGTCTGAGTCTCATACCGTGACACTCGTCACAAGGGATCTCCTCGGTGAACTGCTCGTAATAATCGGGAAACGAGTTTCTGCGGCTCTCTATCATCGGGATCACACCGCGGAACGGCACGGTCTGTCTGTGCGCGAGCTTGTCGAAGTATCTGTCTATCGTATAAAGTCTGTCGCCCGTTCCGTACATCAGCGCGCGGTACGCCTCGGCGGGGTAATCCCTGACAGGCGTATCGAGATCGACGCCGTACTCCTTCATCGCCGCCTCGAAAAGCGGACCGGACCACGTCTCGTCGTCAAGCGATTTGAAGCCGTTTACGGCAATCGCGCCGTCACGCAGCGACAGCTTTCTGTTCGGGATTATCCTGTCCGGCGAGAGCGTCAGGCTCATACCGAGACCGCTGCACTTCGGGCAGGCGCCGTACGGCGCGTTGAACGAGAACATCCTCGGCTGAAGCTCTCCGAAGCTGATGCCATGCTCCTCGCAGGCGTAATTCTGCGAAAAACTCATCGTATCTGGCGTATCTCCCACGGTGCGTATCAGCAGGTTGCCGTCCGCGAGTTTGAGGGCGCTTTCGACCGAGTCCGAAAGCCTCGCCCTGATACCGTCCTTCATTATAAGGCGGTCGACGACGATTTCTATATCGTGTTTGAGGTTTTTATCAAGTTCTATTTCGTCCGACAGATCGTACATCGCGCCGTCGACGCGAACGCGCGTATAACCGGCTTTTACGCCGTCTTCAAACACTTTTTTGTGCATGCCCTTTTTGCCGCGGACGACCGGGGCGCACACTTCAAAACGCGTGCCTTCTGGCAGCGCGAGGATCTTTCCGATAATCGTGTCCGTCGTCTGCATGCGGATCTCTTTGCCGCAGACCGGACAGTGCGGGATACCGATACGCGCGAAAATAAGACGAAGATAATCGTATATCTCCGTCACGGTACCGACGGTCGAGCGCGGATTTTTCGACGTCGTCTTCTGGTCGATCGAGATCGCCGGCGAAAGGCCTTCGATAAAGTCTATATCCGGCTTGTCCATCTGTCCGAGGAACATTCTCGCGTACGCAGAAAGCGATTCCACGAAGCGCCGGTGACCTTCGGCGTAGAGCGTGTCGAAGGCGAGCGACGACTTTCCCGAACCGGATACTCCGGTGAAGACGACGAGCTTGTCGCGCGGGATCACGACCTCTATGTTTTTCAGATTGTTGACTCTCACGCCCTTGGCGTGGATGAATTTTTCACTCATATAAAACCGTTTTTTGTGTTTTCAGATTTTTTCCGGCAGTTTTCAGCCGATGATAAGCGGGCCCGTCACCGTCATGCCGGGCGCCGCGTTCTTTTTTGCGGACAGCAGTACGAGGCACGCCTCGCGATCTTTTGCGGGATGTACGTTCGTCAGCGTTTTCGGCTCGAGTCTGTTTTCGGCGCAGGCGCGTATCAGCTCAGCCAGTCTTTGCGGCGTGAAGCAGAAATATGCGACGCCGCCGTCACGCAGCACCCGTGAGGCGCAGGCGGCGAAATCGAAGACCGTCGCGGTGCTCTCGTGGCGCGACAGAGCGTCTTTTTCTTTAACCGACCTTTTGCCGCCGGATTTGAAATAAGGCGGGTTGCAGACGACCGCGTCGAAGACCGTGTCCGGCTTGTAGTCGAGCACGTCCGAGCAGACGACGTTCATCCTGTCCCCGTACGGCTCCGCGTTCTTTCGCGCGAGCTCGCACAGATCCTTCTGAAAATCGATGCAGACGCATGAGGCGGCTTTGCCGGCTGACAGTATCATCGCGGAGACGACGCCGCTTCCGGCGCCGAGCTCGCAGACGCGCTGTTTTCCGTTTTTGCGGACGGATCCGGCGAGCAGGCAGGCGTCGGTCGTTATAAGAAGCCCGTCCTTGTACTGCGCCGCGGGAATACCGCCGATATCCTCGTAGACTATCCCGCTCATTTTACGGTGTTGACAGGCAGACCGTTCTGATAAGCGCGAAGATTCGACGCGACGAGCGATATCAGTCTGACTCTCGCCTCGTACGACGCCCACGCCACGTGCGGCGTCAGCGTAAGGTTCTTTGCGCCGCGGAGCGGATCGTCCTCGCGCATCGGCTCGACGGTGAGCACGTCGCACGCCGCGCCGGATATCACGCCGCGGTCAAGCGCGTCGCGCAGCGCGTTTTCATCCGCTACGGCACCGCGCGCGGTGTTGATGACGTATGCCGTCGGTTTCATCGTCGCAAGGCGCTCCGCGTTGATCAGCCCTCTCGTGCCGTCGTTCAGCGGACAGTGCACCGTCAGATAGTCGGCCTCGGCAAACGCGCGGTCGACGGTCACGAGCGTATAGGGGCATTCGGCGGGCTTCGTGCGCGTCGCGATGATAACGTTCATGCCGAACGCCGCGCCGATCGAGGCGACTTTTTTGCCTATCGCGCCGTAGCCTATTACGGCGAGCGTCTTGCCTTTAAGCTCGGATATAGGGAACGGGAAATACGAGAACGTATGCGATCTCACCCATTCGCCGTCGTGCGTCGATCTGTCGTAGCAGTCAAGCGACGTCGCGTGATTTAGTATATACGCGAATACGAGCTGTGCGACCGAATCGGTCGAATAACCCGGTGCGTTGCAGACCGTTATCCCCCGCTCTGCCGCCGCTTTGACGTCGATATTGTTATAACCGGTGGCGAACAGACCTATGTATTTCAGTTTCGGGCACGCGTCCATTATCTCCGCGTCGATCACGGCTTTGTTGCAGAGGATCACGTCGGAGTCCGCGCATTTTTCCTTAATTTCGTCTTTTGAGAGTATATCGTGATATTCTGTCTCGCCGAGCTTGTCTATCGGCGTGAAATCTATGTCGCCGACGGTAAGCGTGCAGGTATCAAGCACGGCGATCTTCGTTCCGGCGCGTTCTTTTTCAATCTGCGCAAGTTCTTTCTGCCTGCTCTGCCCCGACCGCCTGAACGATACGAGCGCGTAGACGAGCAGGATGAGGAACGACAGCGCCATCAGCGCGATTATGATAATGAATCTCTTCTCGTCATATAAGAATTTGCTCTCGCCTTTGAGTACGTCCTTATAAAGCAGCGCGAGAAACCCGAGCGACACGAGCTGACACAGCATACCTACGGTCGATCCGCGTTTTTCGGGACGCACGACGGCGAACCAAAGCGCGACGCATCCGATGATCATAAACAGCATCAGAAAATACGTCATAAGATAAGTGACCCACGTCGGATACCCGACGTTTCTCATTATCAGCGACTCTTCCTCGGTCAGATCGCGTTTATCCGGCAGAAGTTTGAATATCGAAGTCAGATTCATGAGCCAGTAAAGCGCGGACGAAGCCGTCATGCACAGCGCTGATACGACCGCCGCGGCCCTTACGAATATATCCTTACGTTTCATCTCAATGATCCTTTCACTTGTTCTCTGTAATTCTATCACCGGCGCCGGCCTTTTTCAACGTGTTTTTGTTAAGAAATCGGACAGCAGCGACCGCATCGCAGGCTTTGCTCCCAGACCGGCGCAGACGTTGTCGTATTCGGCAAGCGCCGCCTCGCGCAGTTTCGCCGGGATCAGCGCCTTTTCGGCGCGTATCATCAGATTTTTCGGCGTGTCCTCGGGATCGGTGAACTCGAGCGTCGTGACCTTGTACCCGCACGCGTAAAGCAGCCGGCAGCGGAGCGCGTCGGTCAGCACGGCGGCGAGCTTCTGTTTCAGTATCGGCTCGCGCGTAACGTACGACAGCTCCGGGCAGTTTATCTGCGAGGCGAGCTCGTGCTGACAGCAGGGTGATGACAGTATCACGCGCGCGCCGCGCTGTACCGCGCCCGCAAGCACCATGTCGGTGGCGGTATCGCACGCGTGAAGCGACAGGACGAGATCCGGCCGCTCGTCGGGCACGGCTTTGAAGATATCGCCGCAGATGAAATGAAGCCCGTCCCAGCCGAGTTTTTCCGCGTATGAGGCGCACTCGGCGATCACGTCGGCCTTGAGGTCTACGCAGTGGACGGAAACGTCTTTTCCGAGCACGTATCTGAAATAGTAATAGACCGCAAACGACAGATAGCTTTTGCCGCAGCAGAGATCC
This sequence comes from Clostridia bacterium, assembly GCA_017958705.1. Classification (GTDB taxonomy): domain Bacteria; phylum Bacillota; class Clostridia; order Oscillospirales; family CAG-272; genus UBA1248. The sequence goes on along the minus strand of JAGDCE010000095.1, from coordinate 4,511 downwards.
CAGATTTTGACCTCGTTTTCGGGAAGCGACGGCAAAACGTCGGAGACGATCTGAAGAAAACGGTTGATCTGTCTGAATTTGCCCTGTCTTTTGTCGTGCACTCTGCCGGACGCGTCCTGTATGCCGAGCAGCGTGAGAAAATCGTATTTCACGCCGGGTGAAAGTATGTAGTTTTTCCCGTCGGGTTTCCGCTTCTCTTCCGAGCCTTCGCCGTACTTTATATGCAGCGCGCCTTTCGCGGAACGCAGCACGACGGCGGAAAAGCCTACCGCCGATACGTCCGTCTGCCTGAAACTCTCCGATTCTTTCAATATCCGCTCCGCGCAGCCCTTCACCGGCAGAAATGCGTGGAGCGCTTTGCCGTCCGGCATGAACCTTTCCTCGAGTATCGACGGTTCTTTTTTGTGAGTCGCGGGAGTGTACGATATCTTTTTGACAGTTTTTCCGAAATGACCGGACAGCGTCACTCGCAATAATCCCCGCGCGTCCGCCTCCGCCTGCAGTTTTTCCGTCAGTTTTTGCATCTTTTCCCCTAAAACATCGTCCGGCAGGCAGCTGCCGGACGATTTTGATTTATCTTGTCTTAACGTCGAACGCCGCCGTTTCTGCCGCGGTGCTGCGTTCTTCTTCCTCATGCCACGACCTGAACAGCAGCGAGATGCACCAGATCCCGGCAAGCGCCACGATCGTGTATACGATGCGCGCGCCGATCGACGACTGACCGCCGAAGATCCACGCGACCGTATCGAATCCGAAAACGCCTATTCCGCCCCAGTTCAGCGCGCCGATCACGGCGAGGGTCAGAGCCGTTTTGTCAATAACGATCATAATTTACTCCTTTCCGTCCGGAAACTTCAGTCTCCGCACGGCAGGTAGTATGGCATATCCGGGTGAAATTATTCGGCTTTTTCGGTCGTTTCCGCAGGTTCCGCCGTGTCGGTCACGGTTTCGGAATCATCCGGGATCGGCTCGATCGTTTCGGGCGCGACGTAAGTCTTTATGACGACGGTGCCGTAGCCGGCCGTCGCGTGTATGAAGTTGCTCAGCTGTGCGTCGTTTGCGAAATAGTTGCCGGTCTTTATCAGATCTTCAAGCGTTATCGTGGACGCCGGAGCTTTCAGCACGAAATTGTATTTCGACAGATCGGCTTCGCTCTCGATCCTGACGCTGCCGTGCTTCGCCTCCGCCGTTATCTCGTTCGCGGAAACGACTGCCATTATGCTGCCTTCGTTTACGGTGATCTCGAGATTCTTCGCGGACACGTGCTGCAGGTTGACCGAGCCTTTGCCGATCTGGGCGCTGACCTTGGAGTCCGTCACGATGTTTTCCGCCGTGAATTTTCCGGTGGTGACATCAATCTTGTAATCGGTGTTGTTCGTATAGCCGATCACGTCGACGTCGCCCTTGGAGACCTTGACGTCGATTATCTTGATATCGAACTTATCCGAGATATAGACCGTCAGGGATTTGCTGCCAGCGGTAATCTTTCTGTCGCGCAGGTAGTATCTGAATCCCTTGAAACGGATCTTGCCGTTTTCTATTATATCGGTGATGTTGAAGATATTGACCGTGTCCTCGACGATGAGGGCGCCGTTCGTGACCTCGCATATATATCCGGCAGACGAGAAGTTGTTCATTACGACCTTGTTCTCTTCCGCGCCGCATACGATATGCACGTCACAGTCGCCGACCTCGATCTGGATCTTGTTGACGGAATCCTCGGAGTAGTCGTACTGCGCCTCGGACTGGCCGTTCACTATCTTCGTGTCGTACAGATCCACGCCCTGGCGGTTGGCCTGAAGCATGGCGAACGAGCAGGTGAGAAGACCTGCGATGACGAGTATGATCGAAACGATCAGGAAAATTATTGATACGGGCTTCATAGTTTACTGCACGCTCCTTTCACAAAACTGAGGAGCTTCGTAAGCTGTCTGAACAGGAACTTATAAAGCACGAACATCTTCTTGAAAAGGAACGGGGCGAATCTGACGATGAAATTGTAAAGTATTATCGAGATACCGAGCGTGGCTCCTCCGACGGTTATGCCGAGACCTATCTCGAATATGCCGATAGGCGCCGGGTAGCCCTGTGCGATCTGTATGACGCCGTAAATTATCGCCATAAGCGACAGTGCAGTGCCCGCCGCGGCGACGATGACGAGTGCCACCGAGAACGCGATCACGAGCGCGATTATCGCCGCGTAGAGCGCGAGCAGAAGCACCGTGATGGCGATGACAACCGCGATCAGCAGCGGGATGAGGACGACGAGACCTATGAAATAGGCTGTTTTTGCCTTCGTCGACATGTTCTTTATGCTCTTTTTGCTCTTGTCGGTCTTCTTTACGCTTTTCTGATGAGCGAGCGTGTCCGATTTTTTGGCGGGCTTGCGCTTCTTCTCATCCTGCTGAGCTTTAAGCTCCTCGTCGAAGAACTCCTCGGCCGAAGAGTGCTCGTCGGCGCTGTTCTCGATCGTCTCGACAATGCTGTCGACGTCGGTCCCGCCTTCTTCAGCGGGAGCCACGTCCTCCGCCTCGTCGGAGAACATATCGTCGTCAAGGCTGATGATGCCGACGCCTTCTTTTTCGGGCTGTTCTTTCTCCTCCGGCTTCTCTTCGCCTTGATCTTCCTCCGGGGCGGCCTCCTCGATCTGCAGGTCGTTTCCGGCGTCGTCCTCCGGCTTTACTTCCTCGATGCGGGGATCGTCTTCCGGCGCAGGCTCTTCTATGGGTCCTTCGCGCTGCTCCGCTTCGGGCGCCGGCTCCGCGGCGGAAGCCGCGGCCGCGCGTTCCCTGCCCGCGTCGTACGCTTTAAGTATCTGCGCCACGATACCGTCGACGCCGCCGGACTTCGCTAACTTCTCGGGAAGCTCGTCCTCCGGCACCGACGCGTAAGCGTCTTTAAGAGCCGTTACGCTTGCGCTGACATGGGCTTCGTCCATGCCGGCGGCGGCAAGCTTTTCGGCTATCTCTCTCAGATTATCTTCCAATGTATGACAGACCTCCTTAACGGAATCAAACTTTCTTTTTGCAACGTATTGCAAAAAGAGAGAAAATGTGCTACAATAGTGTCACAACGGCGTTTTGCCGCGTTGTTTGTGTTATTATACCACACAAATATTAAAAAGAACAGATGATTTTTATATTTTTCAAAATAATTTAAAAACTGTTCATATCAAGCGGACGCGAAAGGATAACGAGCATGAGAATGAGGAGAAAAAAGCACGGTGCGGAGCGGCTCGCCGCCTGTGCGGACGTGATACTGCCCGAAAACACCGCGAATCTGCGCGGGGTCTTCGGCAGCGACGCGCCGGTCCACGTTGAGATCGGCTGCGGCAAAGGCGATTTCATCTGCGGCACGGCGGAAAAGAATCCCGATATAAATTTCATAGCGATCGAGCGCATTTCCGACGTGCTTATGCTCGCGGCGGAAAAGATACGAGAGCGCGGTTTGAAAAACGTCAGAGTCGCGGTCATGAACGCCGCTTTCATAGCGGAAAAGCTGCCGGAGCACAGCGTGTCGCGGATCTACCTTAATTTTTCCGATCCGTGGCCGAAAAAGGGCTACGCGAAACGCCGCCTGACGCATCGCGGATTCCTGCAGAACTACAAGAAAATACTTACTGAAGACGGCTCGATCTTCATGAAGACGGACGACACGCAGCTTTTCGATTTTTCACTGTCCGAGCTTTCGGAATGCGGATTCACGATAACGGAGATGACGCGCGATCTGCATGACAGCGTATACGCCGACGGCAACGTGATGACCGAATACGAGCGGAATTTCGCCGCCGAAGGCAAAAAGATAAACATGCTCAGAGCTTATCTGAAAGGAGAAAACAATGGCTAAGATAACGTGGAAAGGCTCAACGCTTCTCTCCCCGCTCCCGGTTGTCGCGGTGAGCTGCGGAGAAGGAGACGAGGCTAATATAATCACCGTCGCGTGGACGGGGATAATGTGTTCACAGCCGCCTAAGACCTACGTTTCGATCCGCCCGGAGCGGCATTCGCACGGATTGATAACGAAGACCGGCGAGCTGTGCATAAACCTCGTGCCGTCGTCAATGATCAGAAAAGTTGACTGGTGCGGCGTGCGCTCGGGGTGCGACGTTGACAAATTTGAAAAAATGTCGTTTACGAAGCAGCCGTGCACGGAGATCAGATGTCCGCAGATAGCGGAATCGCCGCTGACGCTCGAATGCAAAGTCACTGACGTGCTTCATCTCGGCTCGCACGACGCGTTCATCTGCGACATCGTCGCCGTCAACGCCGACGAATCGATCATCGACGAGAAAGGCAAGCTTCATCTTGAAAAAGCCGGGCTTGCCGCGTACAGTCACGGAGAGTATTTCACTCTCGGAAATCGGATCGGATAATTCGGATTTTCACATAACAAACGCGGCAGGAAATAACTCCTGCCGCCGTTTATTATTCTTCAGGTATTTCCACGTATACCGGTTCCCACCATCCCTGGCAGGACAAACCCGTCGTCGTTTCCGATGATACTTTGACCTT
>JAGDCE010000094.1 GCA_017958705.1 Clostridia bacterium | reverse complement strand
GACCCGCTGTCAAAAGCCCCGACAGATGTTGGGGGGGAGGCGGGGGTTTGGGGGCGGTAGAGGGGGCGGGGAGTCCCCAAAAGCGCCGCAGGCGCACCGAATGTCGCGCAGCGACACCGCGAAATTTTTGGCCGCGGTGTCACTGCGACGGTTTTTCTTTTTTCGAAAACAGATTTTTCAGATGCGGCATGGGTATTGCGGTGACGACAATGATGCCGAGGACGATCGCCAGCGCGAGCTTGACCGTCAGAAAGCAGTACTGGCCCGCCGAGGAGATGTCGTTTGTGACGAAATAATACGCCGTATAATATATCGCCGATCCGGGCGCGAGCGTGATTATGCCGGGTATCAGCAGGACTGCGACGGGGCATTTCCGCACGACCGCGAGCACGCGCGAGAGCAGAACTATCGCACACGTGCCGAAAAACGTTGCGGCGACCGCGCCGAGCGACGGAGTGAGCAGCAGATAAAGCATCCAGCTGACGACGCCGAGCATGGAACAGAACGCTATATGACGGCGCGGTATATTGAATACCACGCTGAAGCCCGCCGTCGCGATAAGCGACACGAGCAGATGAAGGATAATATCTTTGAATCCCATGTTTCCGCCTCCTATATTACGCCGACGCGCGCGAATATCAGAATCGTCACGCCCACGCCGAGCGCGATGCCGGACGCGATGACGATCGCGTCGATCATCCTGATCGCACCGGAGATATAGTCGCCGGCGGCGATGTCGCGCACGGAGTTGACGAACGACACGCCGGGTATCAGCGGCATTATCGCTCCGATTATGACCTTGTCGAGATTCACGCCGGGCAGCAGCTTGAAGCATGCGACGGACAGCAGCGCGAGTATGCAGCCGCAGATGCCGTTCGTCAGAAGCTTCGACAGCTTCGTTTCATTCAGTTTGATGAATAATATATAATAGGAAAACCCGATAAGCGCGGCGAGCAGCGCGTCGACGGGGCCGCCGCCGAACAGGAAGCTGAACGCGCCGGACGCCACGGCGGCCGCGGCAAGGCTCATGATTTTCGGATAACCGCCCGCCTTTTCAATGCCGTCGAGCCGCGCGGCGGCGCCGTCCATATCGCACTTTCCGGCTTCAATATCACGCGAGAGCGTATTGATCATGTCGACCTTGCCGAGGTCGGACGAGTTTTTCGGGACCTCGCAGATCCGCGTGTAATCGCCCATGCCCTCCGGAGCGTCGTCCGCCGAGGCGGAGATGAATATGCCGTTCGTTATCGTGAAGATGTCGTATTTTTTTACGCCGAAAGAGCGCATCATGTGGTTTATCGTGTCTTCGACACGCGTTATGTCGGCGCCGGCTTTCAGCAGAAGCGAACCGGCACGCGCCGAGATGTCCACCGCTTTTTTTATTTCTTTTCCGTTCATATCACACCGTCAGATAAGTTTTTTCTTTACTTCGGTCGCGACGCCGAGTATCGCCGCCGAGCCGCATTCGAAATCGTCAGACGACAGGATGAACGGCTGATACGACGGGTTCTCCGGCAAAAGCAGGACCGTGCCGCCGCTCTTCCTGTATCTTTTTAGCGTCGCGTAATCCTCGTCGAGCAGACACGCCACGATCTGCCCGTCGTCCGCGTAATTCTGCCTGTGCACGAGCACGAGCGAGCCGTCGGTGATCCCGGCGCCGATCATGCTGTCGCCCTTGACGCGCAGATAGAAATACTCGGACGGGTCGCCGACCTCGGCATATTCGTACCCCTCGTTGTGCTGTTCCGCGTTTATCGGAACGCCCGCCTTTATCGTGCCGAGCACCGGCACCGGCTTCAGACCTTCCGCGGGGTAAGCGTTCTTCGCCGGAACGGCGTCCGTTATAAGGTTATCCACCGTAATGCCGAAATATTCGGCGATCTGCGGCAGCCGCCGCGTGTACGAACGGCTCTTGCCGCTCTTCCAGTCGCCGACGGCGGACGGGCAGAGCCCGAGTGCTTCCGTGAAGCGGCGCTGCGAGCCTTTTTTCGTCCCGATGAGCGACAGGATGTTATGCAGAGTTTTGTCCATAAGAGGCCTCGTTTCAACCCCGTTTTCGAAAATTGTTCGCAAAATGCGAATTTTAGACTTGACAAAACGGGCAAAATGTGGTATAATGTACGTGTCGACGGAAATCCGCGAACAAACATATAATATCACATACTTTTCGTGTTGTCAAGAAGTATTTGAAAAAAATGCGGTGACGGCGGCGTTTTAATGCAAAAGGAGGACGTGGCAAACAGTAAATGACCAGGGCATCAAGGAACAGACAGGGTCCCTTTCGGGACGATGAAGAATTTATATCGAACAAATGTTCGCTATGCGGCGACGACTGCGGCGACGACGGCTATTACGCCGAGGGTTACCGCGTCTGTCGCAGCTGCGCGGAGGAGATGGATCTGCAGGACGTTCTCGACCTGTTCGGGTTCGACAGCGTCGGCGAGCTGATAACCGCGCTTTGCGGCGATGAAGTATAAATACCTGCCGAAGGCGGAGGCGTACGCCGCCGAATGCAGGGCGAACAGCATGCTCGCGAACAGGGCGGGATTTTTGCGGAGAAACAGGATCCCGCCGCGTCAGTACCGGCGCTTCTGCGAGGAGAACAGGGACGAGGCGGAGCTGATCGACGCGGTGTTCGAGGACGAGGCGCTGAATTCGGGCGCCAAAAGTCTTTCGGCTACCGTTCTCGGCATGTATCTTAAAAGTCTGTTCGAGGGCAGGCGCGACGACGGTCCCGGCATCAGCGTCGTCAGCCTGCAGGACGAGGAGGATTCGCTTTGAAAAAGCTCGTGCTCGCCGGGACTCCGTCGGAAAAACAGAAACAGTTTTTCACGGCGAGGGAAAAGTACGTGGCTTACGGAGGCGCGCGCGGGGGCGGCAAGAGCTGGGCCCTGCGGCGCAAGCTCGTGCTCATGTGTCTGCATTACCCGGGCATCCGCTGTCTGCTTGTGCGCCGCAGCTACGGCGAGCTGCGATACAATCACATCCTGCCGCTTCTCTCCGAGCTCAAAGACGCCGTGACTTACTCCGAGACGAACAAGCTCTTATCGTTCCCGAACGGCTCGGCAATAAAGCTCGGATATCTGTCCGACGACGGCGATACGCTTCAGTATCAGGGGCTCGAATTCGACGTGATAGGCATCGACGAGGCGACGCAGATCACCGAATACCAGTTCAATATCCTCAAGGCGTGTCTGCGCGGCGCGAACGGATTCCCGAAGCGCATGTATCTGACGTGCAACCCCGGAGGAGTCGGGCACGCGTGGGTAAAGCGGATATTCATCGACGGCGATCTTCGGCCGGGCGAGCGCGCGGAGGACTGCCGTTTCATACAGGCGACGGTCTTTGACAACACCGTGCTGCTTCAGTCCGATCCCGGTTACGTCGATCAGCTGAAGAGCCTGCCGGACGGGCTGCGGCAGGCGTGGCTTTACGGGAGCTGGGACATATTCTCCGGTCAGTTCTTTCCGGAGACGGCGGACGGATCCGTCGTCGCCGCGGGTTTCGTCAAGCCCGCGGTGTGCCGCGTGATCGGCGGCCTCGACTACGGTTTCGACTGCACGGCTCTCGTGCTTTTATGCGCGGATACGGAGGGGCGCCTCACCGTATACCGCGAATCCGCGTGCCCCGATCTCACGCTGTCTGCCGCGGCACGGCTGATAGCGTCGACCTGTGCCGGGGAGCACGTGGATTATATCGCCGCCTCGCCCGACCTGTGGAACAGGCGGCAGGACAGCGGCGTGTCCGGATATGAGACGATAATGCGCACGGAGGGCGTCCCGGCGCTCGTCCGTGCCGACGACAGGCGCGTCCCGGGATGGCGCGCCGTCAGGGAAGCGCTCGGCGCGGGGATGAGGATATCGGAAAACTGCCCCACGCTTCTGCGCTGCATGCGCGGGCTCGTCTGCGACGCTCACAAGGCGGAGGACTGCTCCGGCGAGCCGCACGAGATAACGCATCTGCCCGAGGCGCTTCGCTACGCGGTGATGTCGCGCATCACGCCGCCCGACGGACCGCAGCGCCGCGAGCGCGGATTTTTCAACAGGAAACGGGTATCCGCGGTACCCGTTTCAAAATACTGAAAGGAATTTGCAAATGAGTGAAAAAACGACGGCGTGGGAAAGGTACGAGGCGGGGCGCGACTATAAAAGGCGCATCGGTCTTTACACCGCGGTCAGGCAGAACGAACGGTTCTACCGCGGCGACCAGTGGCGCGGAGTCGACCCCGCCGGCCTGCCCACGCCGGTATTCAACGTCATAAAGCGCATAACCGACTTCATGGTGTCGTCCGTCGCGCGTCAGCCGATCTCGGTGGTATACAGCGACGATTCGATGCCGGTGACGGAGTCGTGCGCCGACAAGAAAAAGCTTAAGAAGGGTCTCCAGCTGCTCAACGGCAACGCGGCTTACCGCTTCGACAAAAGCAGGCTCGACGTCCTCGTGCGCCGCGCGCTGCTCGACGCCGCGATATCCGGCGACGGCGTTTTCTACTGCTTCTGGGATCCGGACACCAAAACGGGACAGCCGCACACCGGTGACGTAAGGACGGTCCTCGCGGACAACACGGATCTGTTCGTATCGAACGTCACGAGCAGGGACATCCAGGAGCAGGACTACGTCATGATCGCCGGCAGGGATATGGTAGAACATTTGTTCGACGAAGCCGTCAAAAACGGCGTCCCGGCGGCGGAGGCGGAGAAGATAACCGCCGACAGATACCCGGAGGACGCGGCGGACGCGTATCTTTCGCAGACCGGCGGCGACGGTATGGCGACTTATCTGATCACCTTCTTCCGCGATAAAGACGGATACGTCTGCTGGGAGAAGAGCACGGAGCGCGTCGTCATCTGCCGCAGGAAAACGAAGCTGAGACGGTATCCGGTCGCGTACTTCGCGTGGAGCGAGGTAAAGGGCAGCTTCATCGGCGCCTCGCCGATCACGCCGATGATCGAAAACCAGAAGTACATAAACAAAGCGTACGCGATGGTCATGAAGCACATGACGGACACGGCGTTTTCAAAGATCGTGTACGACAAGACGCTGATCCCCGAGTGGACAAACGAGGTCGGAGAGGCGATCGGCGTGCGCGGAGGCGGTGACGTCAGGAACGCCGCCGCGGTGATCGGGACGGGACACCTGCAGTCGGGCTTCCTCGAGGTGATAGCGATGACGCTGTCGCATACGAAGGAGATGATGGGCGCGACGGACGCCGCGCTCGGCGAAGTCGAGCCGGACAATACTTCGGCGATCCTCGCGCTTCAGGAGACGTCCGCGGTACCTCTCGAGACGCTGAGACAGAATCTGTACGCGTGCATCGAGGAGCTCGCCCTGATCTGGGCGGAGATGCTTCTCGAATACTATCCGCAGGACAGACTCGTCCTGTACCGCGCCGCCGACGGCACGGACCGCGCCGAGAAACTGCCGGATCTTTCCGTCATGAAAAACGCGCTGCTGTCCGCGCGCGTGGACGTCGGGGCGGGGACGAGATATTCGCAGGTTGCGTGTCTGAACACGCTCGACAAGCTGCTTTCCGGCGGCTATATCACCGTCGAGCAGTATCTTAAACGGCTGCCCGAAGGCATAATCAGCGACAAGGAGGAGCTTTATGAAAACAGCGGACAGATCACGGGCTGAGAGCGAGATAGCTCTGTTTTCCGAGAGATATCCCGACGCGGATCTCGACAGCGTGCCGGATCGCGTCTGGGAATCGGTCAAAAAAGGCGTTAGCCTCTGCGAGGCGTACCGCGCCTATGACGAGGAGCGGCGCTCCAGACGGGACGCAGCGCGCGCCGTCAACGAGGAAAACGCCGCGGAATCGAGCGGCAGGATCAGACCCGCGGCGAAGCGCGCCGTTTATACCGCGTCCGACGTCGCCGTGATGTCCGCCGCCGAGGTGCGCGACAACTACGACGATATCATTTCAAGTATGGACAGCAAAGGATTTTACACTTAAAAAAGGAGAAAAAACATGTCATTATCTTATTTCATGCCGACCGTCTGGTCGGAAACGCTTTTCAGACAGCTTGATCGCGAGTACGTCGCCGTCAAGAACTGCAACAGGGATTACGAGGGCGATATAAAGAGCCTCGGCGACACGGTGAAGATCGTCGGCATCTCGCCGATCTCCGTTTTCGACTACGACAAGAACACGGATATGGATCCGCCCGCCGAGCTTACCGACAGCGAGCGCATGCTCGTCATCAACCAGGCGAAAGCGTTCAATTTCGCGGTGGACGACGTCGACCGCGCGCAGGCTCTGCCCAACCTCATGAAGGAGGCGATGAGGCTCGCGGCGTCCGCGCTCGCGAACGAAGCCGACAAATACGTGTTCTCGCTTCACAGAAATATCCCGGCGGCGAACACCAAAACGGTATCGGGTCTCGATGCCGACGGCGTGGTCGATATGCTGCTCGACGTCAGACAGAAGCTTCTCGAGCACGACGTACCCGGCAACGAGGAGATAATCCTTGAGGTTTCCCCGGCGGTCGCGTCGAAGATCATCAAAGCCAAGATCGTCACCGACACGGATAATTCCGCCGCGCTCGACAAGGGCTGCGTCGGCACGTTCCTCGGCTTCAAAATATACGTTTCGAACAACGTATTCACCGAGCAGTCCGGCGGCAACACGATCTACAAGTGCTTCGCGAGAACGAAGCGCGCGATCTCCTTCGCCGAACAGCTCAACGAGGTCGAGGCTTACCGCCCCGAGCTCAGATTCGCCGACGCGGTCAAGGGTCTGCACCTGTACGGCGCGAAGATCGTATACCCGCAGGAGATCATGCTGCTCAACATAAGCGTGGCGAACTGATGCTTTTATCGGATATTTACGAAACCGCGGCGGCTCTTCTTACTGAGCTGCCGGACGGGGCTGACAACGCCGATCTGCGCGCCCGCTCCGTCGGCATCCTGTATCAGGCGGTGTGCGAGCTTGCGCCGCTCGACGGTGACGCGACGGGCGCCGTCAACGGATATCCGGAGAAGTTCGTCAGCCTCGACGAGCCGTTCCCGCTTTGCGACGGGCTCGCTCACGTCTGCGCCTACAAGCTCGCCTATCTGCTCGCCGCGGACGAAAACACCGTGCTTTACAGCGTACTGCGCGCGGAATACGAAAACGCCAGACGGGCGTATATCGCCTCGCTTCCGGCGGCGATATCCGGCACGGTCAGCGTATACGGATAAGGAGGTCTTATGGCGAGATACAGAAGAAATACGGCGCAGACGGTATACACCGGCGGTTTTTCCGGTATAGACGTCACGGAGGGGGACGGCGGGAGCTTCTCCTCCTCCTCGTATATGAAAAACTTCCGCGTCACCCCGGAGCACGGGCTCAAAAAGCGCAGCGGATACAGGAAGCTGATCGACAACGTGACCGCCGACAGCCGTTACGCCGCGCACATAGGCGGCGCCGATCTGCTCGTTTTCAAGAACGGCACGGCGCTTAACGCAGTCGACTTGGCGGACGGGCCGGCGGTCAGCCTTGACACGCACGACGGCGCTCCGGTCGGATACTTCACGTTCGGCGGCATGGTCTATATATACGGTCAGGGCTTTTACTACGCGTTCGACGGGACGTCGTTCCGGAAGCTGACGCCGTACGTGCCGAAGGTCGCGGTGACGTGCCCGCCCTCGGGCGGAGGCACGCTTCACGAGAGCCTTAATCTGCTCTCGGACCGTGCGCGCCTGTCATACTCGCCGGACGGCGTGAGCATGGAGTATATCCTGCCGTCGTACGCTTATTCGGTGACGTCCGTAGCCGAGGACGGCTCGGAGCTCGACGCATCGCGTTACTCGTACGACCCCCGCACGTGTACGCTGACGTTTTCGGAGGCGCCAGCGGGCGGCGTGCCTGACAGCCTCGAGGTGACGTTCCGTCTGAGCGACGGCGCGCTGTCGGGCATGCCGCGTATCGGCGAGCGGTTCTGTATCTACGGCGGCGACAGAGACACGCGCGTCTTCGCTTTCGGAGCAGGCAATACGCTTTAATATTCCGACGTTACGGCGACGGGCCCGGATCCGACGTATTTCCCCGCCGACAATTTCATACAGGTCGGCGACGGTACGGAAAAGGTGACGGCGCTCGTCCGCCATTACGACAGACTCATAGTCTTCACGGAGAGGCAGACGTGGTTCCTGTCGCCCTCGACCGTCACGTACTCCGGTGAGACGAAGCCTTCTTTCCCGGTATATCCGCTAAATTCCGCCGTCGGCTGCGCCGGCGGCGCGGCGGCCTACGCGGACAACCACCCGGTGACGCTGTCGTATGACGGGATCTACGTCTTCGGTCAGAGCACCGTGCGCGACGAGCGCCTGGCAAAGCGCATCTCCGACCGCGTGTCGCCGTATATACCGTATTCGTTTCTGTCCCGCGCCGGGATATTCGATAACGAATACGACAAGGAACTGTGGATGTACGCGGACGGCCGCGTGCTGATATACAACTACGGTACAGACGCGTTCTACATCTACGAGAACGTGCCGGCGGTATACGTGTTCGGCGCGGGCGGCAGATGCGCGTTCTGCACCGAGCACGCCGTTTACGTGTTCGAAGGCGAAACGGACGACGGCGAGCCGGTAGAGGCGGTCTGGGAGAGCAACAACGTCGTGTTTGACAGGACCGTGAAGCACAGACGCCTTCGCCGGGTGTCCGTCTGCTTCACCGCCGAATCCGGAACGGCTCTTCAGGTCTGCGTCACGCCCAACAGAGGCGCGGCGAAGACACTGACCTTCACCGGCGGGCAGGGAGACGGCGGCTTCGATTTCGAGCATATCGATTTCGGCGCCTTTTCATTCGTCTGCGGCCGCCGCCCGAGCCACGCGGAGCAGAGGCTCCCGCTCGGGAGCTTCGAGAGCGCGTCCGTAAGGCTGTCGAGCGCCGGGGAGACGGTATACGTCGGGTCCGTGTCGCTTACGGTCGACGGAGCATAAAATAACAAGAAGGAAGGTCAAAAATGGACAACGAGGATTTTCCCGTAGTACTGGAGCGGCACGAACAGATGCTGCGCTCGATGCAGAAGCAGATCGACGAGCTGAAGACGGTACAAAAGGAAATAAAAGCGATGAACGAATCGCTGATAAAGATAACGAACGAGATAAAGCACACAAACGCCTCGCTTCTGTCGTGCGAGAACAAAATAACGGAGCTTCAGACGGCGCCGGGCAGACGGTGGGAGAAGATCGTCGTATCGCTTATAAGCTCGCTGTTGTGCGGCGTCGCAGGCTACGCGCTGGCGAGGCTCTTCGGGTGAGGTGAGCGGTATGGACGGATTTCTCAGCCTCGGCTCGCTTCTGTCATACGGCGGATCGGTGACGGCGGTGTGCGCTCTGACACAGATACTCAAGCCCCTTCTGAGCCGGCTGCCTTTCCGCGTCGGCGCGCGTGCGGTGTCGTACGTGACGGCGTTGTGCGTGATGATCGCCGCCGCGTTGCTCAGCGGCAAACGCGAAGCGGCGGATTACGTGCTCTGCTTCGTCAACGCGGCGCTCGTGGCGCTGTCCGCCAACGGCGGATACGACCTCGCGAAGGCGCTTTCGGAGGGTGAGCATACGGAGGATGACGATGACGATAACGCTTGACCCCGGACACGGGCAGTTCAAGAACCCCGGCGTCCTCGCCGGATATTACGAGGGCACGCGGGTGTTCATGCTCGCTTACGAGCTGAAGAAGGAACTTGAAAAGTACGAGGACGTGACGGTCCGCGTCACGCGCGAAAAGCTCGAGGACGACCCGTCGCTTACCACGCGCGGCAAAAGCGCCGGAAAGAACGGCAGCACGCTGTTCATTTCGCTGCACACGAACGCCGCCTCGAACCCCACGGCGCACGGAGTCTCCGTGTTCTGCAGCGTGAAGCGGCCGGGGAGTGAAGAACTCGGCTGTCTGCTCGGCGAGGCGGTCGTGAAGACGATGAAAAAACACACGGACATAACGTATCTGCGCGGCGTGATGACGCGCACGCAGAGCGGCGACGGCGGCGTGATAGAGGATTATTACGGCGTCATCCGCAATTCCGTGAAATACGACTGCGTAAAATACTCGTATATAATCGAGCACGGCTTCCACACAAACGAGACGGAATGCGCCTATATGTACGGCGACGGCTCGCTGTCGGAGATCGCGCGGGCGGAAGCGGACGTGATCGGAGGATACTTCGGTCTGAAAAAGAAAAAAGACCCGGACCCCGGGTACGTCGAATACACCGTGAAGCCGGGCGACACGCTGATAGGCATCGCGAGAAAATACGGCACGACGTATAAGATCCTCGCCGAATACAACGGTATAAAAGATCCCGATCTGATCCACACCGGTCAGATCATCAAAATACCCTGCCCGGCTGAAATCAACGTCGGCGACGTGGTGCGGTTGAGAGAGGGCGTTTACACGTATTTTCCCGGCGGCAAAAAGTTTTCCTCATGGGTGAAGGACTACGACTACGTCGTGTCGAAAACCGCCGACAACAGCGGCGGACCGGTGTACCGCGGCGGCGCGCGCTGCGTGCTGCTCGGCGCGAAAGTCGACCGCAAAAGCGGCGAGCACGGCAGCCCCATAAACTCGTGGGCGAGCCTTGAATATATCGAAAAGGTATATTACGAAAATAAACAGGAAAGGTAAAATGTTAAAATGGCGATAAGCAGATTCAATGACGACGTGAACGTCATCAGGTCTCTGCCGGACGTGCCGACGCCTCCGGAGTACAGTGCCTCGGTCTTAAAGGCGAAGTTCGACGAGGCGGCGGTGAAGATAAAGACGTATCACAACGAGACGCTTCTGCCGCAGCTCGAACAGGGCGCGGCCGCCGGCGCGATCGTCAGAAGGCTTATGTTCAGCTGCACCGAGCCGGGAACGTACGTGTTCGACACAGGCGTCTTCCCGTCGTTCGGCGGCGTATACGATATCGTTCTGATCGGCGGCGGG
>JAGDCE010000093.1 GCA_017958705.1 Clostridia bacterium | reverse complement strand
TAGAGGGGGAGGGGAACCCCCAATGCGCGTAGCGCGCGATTCGTCCCGCAGTAGGGGTTCCCCGACGCGAACTCGAGAGCGGCGGGGGTTCACGGAGAGGGGGGCGGGGAAACCCCCAATGCGCGAAGCGGACCGAACGTCGCTCAGCGACACCTCTTTCCAAAACAAAAACGGGGAGATCACTCCCCGTTTAACGTTTACGTATTACACCGTATTGAAATCTATGCGCCTTCCGCTTAAGCTGACCTCGGACACCGAAACCTTTACCGCGTCGCCCGGCCGGTAAGTTTTATCCGCCGTTCTGATCATGGAAACGACGGCTATATATTCCGTGCCCACCGCTCCGAGACGGACGAAACCTTCGGCGCCGAACGCGGTCCGCGCAAAGAATCCGTACTGAGTGACGCCGGTAATCACGGCGTCATATTTCTGACCGATCTTGTCTTGCATAAACGAAGCCATATACAGATCGTCCATATCCCGCTCGAGCTTCGTCGCGGTATCCTCACAATCGTTGCTGCGTTCGGCGGCTTTATAAGCGTATGACCGCAGCTGTCTGTCCTTGCCGGCGTTATCGTGCAAAAGAAGCGTCTTTATGATCCTGTGGACTACGAGATCGGGATAACGGCGGATCGGAGAGGTGAAATGACAGTAGCATTTCGCGCCGAGCCCGAAATGCGGCGCCGCTTCCGGATCGTATTTCGCTTTCATCATGCAGCGCAGGACCATATAGGACAGTATCTCTCCTTTTCCCGCTTTTTTGGCTTCGGATAAAAATCTGTCTATCGCCGCCTGATCTATAACGTCGCCGCACAGCGCGGTGCTGTTGACGCCTATTGAATCGGCGAAAGCTTTAAGCGCTTTCAGCTTTTCCGTGTCCGGCGAGCCGTGCACGCGGTAAACGCAGGGGAGGCCTCTTTCCTTGAGAAGGGAAGCTACGCCTTCGTTCGCCGCAAGCATGAACTGCTCGATGATTCGCTCGCTCACACCGCGCTCTTCTATGAAAGCGTCGGTGACCTCGCCGTCCTCGCCGATCTCGAATCCGACTTCGGCGGATTCAAGCTGCAGCGCGTGGCGCTTCGCCGATTTTTCACAGAGCGCCCGGTACAGCGCGAGTATATCGTCAAGTCCGCCGTCTCCGAGAACGGGGGCGTATTTTTTGTAAAACCGGCTGTCGGTACCTTTGCCGATCACATCGTTGACCTCGGAATAAACGCCGCGCACCGCGGACCGTATAACGCTTTCCTCCACGCGGCAGCCGGTGATCTCACCGTGCGCGTCGACGCTGATAAAAGCAGATAACGCGTATCTGTTGACGCCGGGATTCAGCGAGCAGGCGCCGTTCGATAGCGACTGCGGCAGCATCGGTATGACGCGGTCGGCGAAGTAAATGCTCGTCCCGCGCAGATATGCTTCCTCGTCAAGCGCGGAATTGTGCGTCACGTAATCGGACACGTCGGCGATGTGGACGCCGAGCACGAAGCCGTCCCCGTCGGCTTTGACGGAGATCGCGTCGTCCATGTCCTTTGAGTTCGCGCCGTCTATCGTGAAAATGCGCTCTCCCCTCAGATCGAGTCTGTCCCTGACGAGCACGCGGCGTTTTGCGAGACTGTCCGCAAGCTCGTTCACCGCCTGCGGGAACTGCGTGCGCACGCCCGCGGCGTCGAGCGCGGCGAAAACGTTCGGGTACAGCTCTTCCGCATTCCCGTAGCTGCGCAGTATTATCCCGTGCGCCGGTATCTGGTTCGTCGTGTCGGGGTATGACGTTATCTCACACAGAACTTTGTCGCCGTCGTGCGCGTCGGATAAATGCTTCGGCGGTATCAGCGTGTCGAAACACAGCTTTTTATCGTCCGGGATCACTACGTGACGCACGGTCAGTCTGTTGCCCTCACGGCGGTTCACGTATCTGTAAACGCCGGTAAACGTGACGGTGCCGCGCGATATCACGTCCGTTATATGCGCCTCCGTTTTGCCGTTGTACAGATCCGTCACGAATTTCACGCGGTCGCCGGTCACGGCGTCCTTAACGTGACGCGCCGGTACGAAAACGTCGGCGCCGAATCTGTCGCGGTATTCATCGTCGGCGGTGATGAAACCGTAGCCGTCGCGGGTCGACGAAAACACGCCGGTGTATGTCCTTACGGCGAGCTTCTTTCTGGCGCGGTTTTTAGCATTCGCTTTTTTTAGAAGTTTGACTTTTTTCTTTGACATTTTCCCGTAATACACAAGATCGGCACCGGAGTGCCGATCAGTATGTGTGATTGATCATTCAGCCGCGGCTTCCGTGGTGACTTCCTCACCCTCGGTGGTTACCGCTTCGGCTTCGGTAGTCTCATCAGCCACGGTGGTGACTTCCGCCTCGGTCGTGGTGCCGCCGTCTTTCGACGGATGGTTGTGCTGATAGTTCATCAGAAGCGCGAATATTATGACGACGACCGCGAACGCTATCGCAAGTACGGTGGTGACCTTTGCAAGCTTTTTATCCTTTGAACGCTGTTTGTTCTTGCCGGTGTAGTTTTCCGGGCTGCCGCCGGAGATGGCCTGTGAGAGTTTGTTTGAACGGCCGCCGGTCTGGAACAGCACGAATACGATCAGAGCGATCGCAAGCGCTATAAGTAAAACTGCAAGTATGATATTTAAGACTTCCATTATGTTCCTCCAAAAGTAATATCTTGTAAAATATCAACCGTTATGCGGGCAAAAAAGAGCCCCGCAACCGGATAAGCAGAGTCATTATATCACAATCGTTTGAAAAAAGCAATAGTAATTTCAAAAAAATATGGATTTTTTTGCCCTTTTTCAGGCGTTTTCGGACAGCTTTTCCGACACGTAGGCGAGAAGCGGGGATTTCTCGTTGTTCACCTCGCCGGATATAACGCCGTCGAGCGCCGCATGCAGCAGCCGTCCGATGACAGGACCCGGCCTGACTCCGAGCGCTTTTATGTCGTCTCCGCCTATCGCGAGATCGCGCACGTTCAGCGCCACGCCGTTTTCCTCGATCTCACACAGCGCGTCGTACGCGGCGTTGAGATCGTTCAACCGGTAATAGTGCCGCGGATCCTCCGCGAGTACGTCCGCGCGCTTCAGCTTCATCACGTCCTTCATCGTCTTTATGCCGACTTTTGAGGCGAGGCGCTTCAGCCCGACCATGTCGTTGTGATCTACCGGCACGTCGTTGTACCGTATCAGCCGGCACACGGACGACGTGAGCGCTGCGGAACAGCGCAGACGGCGCAGTACGTTGCCCGCGATCGTGTCGCGGATGCGGCAGACGTCCGTTTCGTCGGCGCCCGACGGCTTCACCGTGTCGTGCAGCAGCGCCGCGAGACGCAGATGCAGAAGCGGCTCCGTGTATGACAGACAGTTGACCGTATGCTCGTACAGATCGCGTCCGTTATCGCCGTATTCGCGCTCACATCCTTTCTGGACCGCGAGTTCCGGGATCAGCAGGAAGATGACGTCGCTGTATTCGTGGAGTATGCTTTTCGCGTTTACGCCGCAGACGAGACGGCAAAGCTCGGAAAAAACGCGCTCGTTCGAGACCGTCGTTATGTACGCGCGGTTTTCGTGGATCGCCGCGCGCGTGTCTTCGTCTATCACAAAATCGAGTACGGAAGAGAACCGCATCGCGCGAAGCAGACGCAGATGATCCTCGGCGAACCGCTCATTCGGGTCGCCTACGCATCTTATTATTCTTTTTTCGATGTCAGCTATGCCGCCGAACGGGTCGACACAGCCGGTCTTCGGCGAATAGGCGACGGCGTTTACCGTCAGGTCGCGCCTGCCGAGATCGTCCTCGAGACGGCGCGAAAAGGTGACGATATCGGGATGACGTCCGTCGGAATACGTAGATTCACGGCGAAACGACGTTATCTCGACCGGATATTCGCCGACTATCACCGTCACGGTGCCGTGACGGATTCCCGTCTCGACGACTCTGTAACCGTCAAACACGGCTTTCGTCTCATCGGGCGTAGCCGAGGTCGCGACGTCGTAGTCGTGCGCGGGTTTTCCCATGATCATATCCCGCACGGCGCCGCCGACGAGATACGCCTCGTATCCGCTCTCGTTGAGTTTATTCAGTACGTGATCTATTTCAAAAGGCAGTTCAAACATAATGGCCTCACATTCTTTCACCATCATTGTAATATACAAAAGGTAAAGGGATATTAACGCACCGTAACGTTTTATCATAATTTGCGGCCAAATACTTGAAAAATCGACGTAAGGGTGGTACAATAGCAAAAAATATCCCGGAGAGACAAATGAAAAGACCTGTAATTCTGATATTCCCGACAAGGAGAGACGACCTTTCCGCCGTCAGCGTAAGATACACCGACGCCGTGCGCTGCCACGGCGGACTGCCGCTCGTCGTGCCGATGAACACGGACGCGGCGGCGCTTGAAGAGATGTGCGCGATATCCGACGGCTTTATGTTCACCGGCGGCGTCGATATCGCCCCGTCATATTATAATGAAGAAAAACTCAACGATACCGTGGAGACCGACGAGGTGCGCGACACGCTCGAGATGACGGCGATAGGATACGTACTGGCGTCGGACAAGCCGGTGCTCGGCATCTGCCGCGGCATACAGAGCGTCAACGTCGGCATGGGCGGCACGCTTTATCAGGATATCCCCGCGCAGCTGCCGGATCCGGTCTGCCACCGCCAGAACGCGCCGGCGACGGAGCCGACGCACGACGTCTTCGTCGTACCCGGCACGCGGCTTCACGCGCTGATCGGAGACAAGGTCAGGACGAATTCGTTCCATCACCAGGCGGTGAAGGATCCCGCGCCGGGACTCGTTATCAGCGCGAGGGCCGAAGACGGTGTGATCGAGGCGCTCGAGAGCACCGGCGACCGCTATATCACGCTCGTGCAGTGGCATCCCGAATTCACGCATTCTACCGACCCCTGCTCCGACGCGCTTTTCGGATCGTTCATCAAAGCGTCCTCGAAACAGTGCCGGTGAGCCGCGGACCGGCATAAGCCGCCGTTGTGGCGGCTTTTAATTCGCAAAAAAATCGGATTTTTTTCAAAAAATGAAACTATTTGCGCCGTTTTTGTTCCTTATTATGCGAAGGGAGTGGTTTTATGACATCGGATGAGTTCGCCGCCAGAGTCAAGGACGACGAAAAGAAACTGTATATTTCCGCGCTGTCGGTCGTAAGAAACGCGGAAGACGCCAAAGACGCCGTTGCGTCCGCAGTGGCTTACGCCTGGGAAAAACTCGACGAGCTGCGCGACGAGAACAAATTCGACGCGTGGCTTCTGAAAATAACGTATACAGAAGCAAAAAAAATCAAAAAGAATACGCGGGCATATGAGGATATTTCTGAATTCGCCGACGCGTTCAGCTGTGGACCGGATACCGAAGAGCTTGAATTTATCGATCTGCTGAGCCGTTCGGGTCTGGATACGGAGTCAAAGCGGATACTTTCTTTACGTTTTATGTACTGTTACACTCTGGAAGAGATCGCCGCCCGGACGGGAAGACCGATCGGCACGGTAAAAACAAAGTATTACAGAGCCTTAAAGAAGCTGAAGGGCAAACTCGGGCGAAACTGACATAGGAGGGTATATTATGAATAAAGAAACAGATCTCAAAGAAATAGAGAGCATGCTGTCTGCGCTTTATTCCGGATTGCTTTCTGCGGCTCCTGCCGTCGATGCGACAGACCGTTCCAAAATGATAAAAAACAATAAAAAGAACGCCGTCCCGGTCTTCCGCAGACCTGTTGTCCAGTTTGCGGCGGCGATATGCGCCGCGCTGATAGTCGGCGTCGCGACGTATGCGCTGCTGATGAAGCTCAATAACAGAAACGACCCCGTTTCTCCGTTAACGGATAATTCGGCGGATCAGACGGAATCCGGACCCGATAACGATACGACGGACGTCACCGTGGTGATAACGACGGATTCTGCCGAATCGCCGGACACCGAGACGCAGACCGGTACGGAGACGACGGCAGACGTAACGGTCGCGCCGGAAACCTCCGATCCCGAGACGACCGCTCCCGAGACAACCGTGCCGGAAACAACGGTG
>JAGDCE010000092.1 GCA_017958705.1 Clostridia bacterium | reverse complement strand
CAGACCGGGATCAGACCAATGACTACCGCTGGACAGTCTTTGTGAATGTCAGGATAGAATACGCTGACGGAAAGCTGCGTTTCACACGTATCGCCGCGGAGCCGGAATTCACCGTCGAAAAAAACGGCGATATGAAAGCGTCGGAGCTTGATATACATAAGCTTTTCGCAATGCTCGACGGACATGACGCCCTGGACGATCCGTGGGATCTTGTCCCGTCTGTCACGCTTCGGATGATGCTCGACGGTGAAACAATATACGCATTTGAAATGTCGCATGACGGAGCCGTAAACGTTATGCGGTATCGCGGCTCCGATCGCGGATTCGTCGCGTCGATGAAGCTTACCGCGGACGAAATAAAGACGCTTTCGGGCGAAGCCGGACAGGACGCGACGGAGACGACCGTAACGGAGACGACCGCCCCCGCGCCGGAGGATCCGGCTTACGTTGAACAGACGGATGCCGTTATGAAAGAGCTCAAAACGTGGCTTACGGGAAAGCTGTACTACGGAATGGATATTACGGATCTGTTAATAAATGTCGGTTCTGTCAAGGGTGACGGCGCGACTCTGAAGGCGAGGATAATCGCCGAGGCGGATCTTGAAGTGCACAATGAGGAGAACGGAGTATTCCTGCACGCGGGAGATAAGGCTTACGATTTTTCGGTGTTTTCACTTCATGACGACCGTTCGACCGTTTTTGAAACCAGACTGTTCGTGTATCCAGCCTCCGAAGGATTCGATATGCCGTTCGGGCTTACCCCGGATATGACGCCCGCCGAGGCGCTTGAGGCGATGGGATACGGTACTGACGCGAAGACGATCAGAGTAAATGACGGCAACACGTCGTTTTGCCTGGATCACAGCGGCAGCACTCTCGTTATGTCTCTTTCGGTGATCGGAGAAGAAACCGCGGTATCGCTTTACTATGAGCTCGGCGGCGGCTCGAACGTCAATATCGAATTCGGTCATATAAAATCATTTTGAATAAACCGCGGGGGCATTCGTGCCTCCGCGGTCCGCGATTTGCATGGTGTAGAACGCGCCGCAACGACGTCCGGATTGTGTTCACAAATTGTTTACCCATCGTCAGATAACTTTCGGAAAAAAGCCTTGAAATCGGAGGATATCATACTTATAATGTTTTAAACTGCGGAACACACCGCATGAAACGACTTTTTTCTTGATAGTGGGTTTTGGAGGTTGTTATGGATGATACCAAACCGCTGATCAACAAAGCCATGCCGGATGACGCCCGAGGGTGGGCGGAAAATCAGCTTTGCGACGGTGAGACCGTTCTTTTCGCCGTCGTCGGCGACTTATCGCTGTTTGAAAAATACGCCGCCTCAACGCTTCTGATCACAAGCCGCCGGGCTGTTATCGTGGATGAAAACCACGAAAACGGCTTCTTTTCGGCGGCTTTTTCCGATATCGAAAAAGTATCGGTCAAGCGTATGTACGGCAACGCGCGGATGAACTTCACTTTGAAGAGCGGGGAAGAGGTGACCGCCTTCCGCTACACGTACGCGGTCGCCGATCTGTGCGACGTCGCCGCCGCGTTCATCGAAGCCGTCGGGCGCGGGGAGGACGTCAGAGCGCAGATGGAGATCGTCGCCTCGGCGTACGAGAAGAAGATGCGAGTCTGCCCCAAATGCGGCAGAACGCTGCTGCGGCCGGGCGCGGAGTGCATCAAATGCCAGTCCAAAGGCAAGATCGTATCGAAGCTGCTGAAATACGTCAAGCCTCAGCTGCCGCTGCTGATCACGGCGCTGGTTATGTCCATGGCGTCGACGGCGCTGGCGCTTCTGCCGCCGTCCCTGACCCAGAGACTCGTCGACGACGTGCTGCCGAACGGGAAGATGCAGTCGCTTGTAACGATCGTTCTGATGCTGTTCGGCTCGTATATTGTCGGCACGCTGTTAAACGGCTTCCGCAACTTCATACTGAGGATCTCGGGCGACAGGATCGTGCGCTACCTGCGCAACGACGTTTACGAGAAGGCGCAGCATCTGCCGATGAAGTTCTATGACAAGACCTCCACGGGCTCGGTCATAAACCGCATCTCCGGCGACACGAACACACTGCAGGCGTTCATGCTCCGCATTTCTCAGGAGATCGTCGTGCAGGCGTTCATGCTCGTCGGCATCATAATCATAATGTTCATCAAAGACTGGAAGCTGTCGCTTCTGGCGCTCTGCCCCGTGCCGCTCGTCGTGCTCGGCGCGAAGTATTTCAGCCGCAGGATAGCGCCGTTCTACCGCAGGATCTGGAAGAGATGGGCGGCGGTCTCGTCGGTGCTGACCGATACGATACCGTGCGTCCGCGTAGTCAAATCGTTCGCGGGCGAGGAGCGCGCGGCGAACAAATTTAAAAAATACAACGACGAATGGTATAAGGTGGACACGAGCTCGGCAAAGATAACGAGCACGTTCCCCGCGGTGGTAAGCTTCGTCGTGACGTGCGGCTCGCTTCTGATCTGGGGCGTCGGCGGCAGCTGGGTCATCAACGGGACCGGCGGTCTGACTCCCGGTCTGCTCGTGGCGTTTCTGAGCTACGTCTCGATGTTCTACGGTCCGGTAAACTTCTTCGCGTATCTGTCGGACAGCTATCAGGGGGCGCTCGCTTCGGCGGAGCGCGTGCTCGACATACTCGACGCCGAGCCCGAGCCCGATTTCGGAAAAGGCAACTGCCCGGAGAAGATCGACGGAAAAATCGAATTCAGAAACGTCAACTTCAGCTTCGACCGCGCGAAAAAGACGCTGTCGGATATCAACCTGACGATAGATCCGGGAGACATAGTCGGCATCGTCGGCACGACCGGATCGGGCAAATCGACGCTGATAAACCTGCTGATGCGCTTCTACGACAACTACGAGGGCGAAATACTGCTTGACGGTCAGAACATCAAGGATATAGACATGACGTATTACCGGAGCAAGATCGGCTACGTACAGCAGGAGCCGATGATGTTCTCTGATACGATTTTCAACAACATAGCCTACGGCGTGCCCGACGCGCACGTCGAACAGGTCATAAACGCCGCGGACGTGGCGAACGCGCACGATTTCATAATTCTGCAGCCTGACGGCTACGATTCGATGCTCGGCGAGCGCGGTGTCGGCCTTTCCGGCGGCGAGCGCCAGAGGATATCGATAGCGCGCGCGGTGCTTAAGAATCCGAGCATACTCGTGTTCGACGAGGCGACGGCGTCCGTCGACTCCGAGACGGAAAACCAGATACAGGAGGCGATCGAGAGGCTGATCTCCGGCAGGACGACGCTGATGATCGCGCACCGGCTTTCGACTCTGCGCAAGGCGAACAAGATCGTCGTCGTGGATAAGGGCAGGATCATCGAGTGCGGAACGCACGACGAGCTGATGGAGCTCAAAGGCAAGTTCTACCGGCTCATACAGATCCAGTCCATGTCCGAGCAGGTAAGCAAACAGAAAGCCGAAGAAAACTTCGAGTGAGGTGCGGTATGAACAACAGAATGTACATAAACGCGGACGAGGCGAGGATAACCTACCGCGGGTTCGCGCACGTGGATCTTGAAATGTACGACGGACGCAGGTTCGAGGATCTCGAGCCGCGCCGCCTGTTCCCTCTGTCCGGACTTACGAAATACATAACGCTGCTCGACCGCGATATGAAGGAGGTCGCGCTGATACGCGATCTTTCAGCGATCCTTCCGGAATCGCGCGAGGCGGTCGAAAAATGCCTCGACGAGTATTATTTGATACCGAAGATAACGGAGATACTCGAGAGGAAAGAGAAGAACGGACTGCTCAAATACAGGGTGATGACGAATTACGGCGAGCGCGCGTTCGATATACGCAACCGCCATTCGGATATAAAGAATCTGTATGACGGACGCGTCCTGTTCCGCGACAGCGACGACAACAGATACGAAATACCCGACGTAACGAAGCTCGATAAAAAAAGCTGGATGAAAATCAACATAGATCTGTAAAGGAGAAAAAATATGAAACTTGTTCTTGCAGTCGTTCCGAACGACGACAGCGTAAACGCGACGTCAGCGTTGACGAAAGAGGGATTTTTCGTGACGAAGCTTTCCACGACCGGCGGTTTCCTGATGGTGGGCAACACCACGCTGCTGATCGGCACCGAGGCCGACAGGGTCACAGAGATAAAGGAGATACTGAAAAAACACTGCAGCACCAGAAGACAGATAACGCCGAGCACCAACTCATTTGGCCGCGGTCTGCGCAACGACAGTGTGGCCGAGGAAACGGTAGTCGGAGGCGCGACGATATTCGTGCTGAACGTCGAATCGTACGAGAAAATATGAAAAAAACCGCCGCGCCGCGGCGGTTTTTTTATGTGAAGTGTTTTGCGGGACAAAACGTGAAGTATGCTTGCGGGAGTCGGCTGACACCGACAGTCTTGGTGGGTCCCCACCCCTCACGGCTCGGCATCCGCCTCGCCACCCCCCAAGCCCCCTGTTCCCCTCCCATCTCTGATGGGGCACGCGGCCGATCCCCTGTAGGGCGGGGGCTT
>JAGDCE010000091.1 GCA_017958705.1 Clostridia bacterium | reverse complement strand
GCTGGCGGTATCGGTATCGGCGGGCTTCTTCATAAGAAACCAGTTCGTACTTCCGGTACAGCGCGTGTCCGACGAGGCGACGCGTTTCGCGCGTGAGAACACGCGGGGCGAGGCGCTCGGCAATATCAGCAGATTCGAGGTCATCTCGAATCTCGCGCACTCGATCGACACGCTTGAGCGCGATATGTGCTCCTACGTCGACAATCTGACGGCTGTGACGGCGGAGAAGGAGCGCATCGGCGCGGAGCTGTCGCTCGCAAGTACGATCCAGGACAATTCCGTACCGAACGTCTTCCCGGCGTTCCCGGACAGAGACGATTTCGACATATACGCCTCAATGACTCCGGCGAAAGAAGTCGGAGGCGACTTCTACAACTTCTTTTTGATCGACGACGATCATCTCGCGATCGCGATCGGCGACGTTTCCGGTAAAGGCATACCCGCCGCGCTGTTCATGATGGTCACGAACATACTGATAACCGACAGAACGAAAATGGGCGGCACGCCCGAACAGATCCTCGATTATGTAAACGAAAACATCTGCGCGCACAACAAAGCCGATATGTTCGTCACCGTATGGCTCGGTATTCTGCAGTTGTCGACCGGCAGGCTGCTGGCGGCAAACGCCGGGCATGAATACCCGGTATTGCGCAATAAAGACGGCGTGTACGAGCTTTACCGCGATAAGCACGGATTCGTCGTAGGCGGTATGGAAAACATTAAATACAAGGGTTACGAAATGACGCTGCAGCCCGGCTCCTCGCTTTTCCTGTACACCGACGGCGTGCCCGAGGCTTCCGATAAGGAAAACAGGCTGTTCGGAGTCGGACGGATGCTCGACGTGCTGAATGCCGACCCCGGCGCATCGCCGAAACAGGTCCTTTCCGGTATGAGCGCGGCGATAGAAGCGTACGCCGGCGGCGCGGAGCAGTTCGACGATATAACCATGCTGTGTATTGAATACAAAGGAGCAGAGGATGGAAAAGAAAATGTCTGATAAACTGATACTGCCGCTTTGCGGCCATATAGATTCAAACAACTCGGCGCAGGTCGAGAGTGAGCTTAACGAAAAGATCGCCGGTGCGGGGCAAGCCTCCCTTGTGCTCGACGCCTCAAAGCTCGAATACATTTCAAGCGCCGGACTGCGAGTGATACTTCGTCTGAAAAAGAACAACCCCGATCTTTGCATAATCAACGTCAGCTCCGAGGTGTACGAGATCCTCGATATGACGGGCTTCACCGAGATGATGAAGGTGGAAAAGGCTTATCGCGTCGTATCGGTCGAGGGCTGCGAGGAGATCGGCCGCGGCGCGAACGGCACGATATACCGTATTGATCAGGACAACGTCGTAAAAGTTTACAACAACGCGGACGCACTCGAGGATATAAGACACGAGCGCGAGGTCGCGAAGCTCGCGCTGATCCTAGGCATACCGACGGCGATCTCGTACGACGTCGTCCGCGTGGGCGACAGCTACGGCTCAGTGTTCGAGCTGCTGAACGCGAGCTCGTTTTCGAAGATCCTCGCCCGCGAACCTGAAAAGCTCGACTGGTGCGCAATGGAGTTCGCCGCGATGCTGAAAAAGATCCACGGCACGCTCGTGCCGGACGGCAAACTGCCCGATATGAGGGAAAAAGCGCTCGACTGCGCGCGCTTTATGAAGGATCATCTGCCGCAAGGATACGGAGATAAGCTCGTCTCGCTCGTTGAAGCGGTCCCGCACGACGATCACATGATCCACGGCGACTATCATACGAAAAACGTGGAACTGCAGAACGACGAGGTCCTTCTGATAGACATGGACACGCTCTCCGTCGGATATCCGATATTCGAGCTCGGTCCCATGTACAATTCCTTTATCGGATTCTCGGAATACGACAACGACGTGATCCTTAAATTCCAGGGCTTCGATCACAATACGGGACGTCTTTTCTGGCGCCGCGCGCTGTCCGCGTATCTCGGCACCAGAAATGAACGTAAGCTGAAAGAGGTAGAGGATAAGGCGCGCATCGTCGGATATATGCGTCTGATCCGCCGCTCGATCCGCCGCGGTTATGATCAGACTGACAGCGGCAGGAAAGAAGCGGAGCTCTGGACGAAAGAGCTTATCGAGCTTCTCGACAAAATCGACACGCTGACGTTCAACGCAAATGAAATAGAGCTTGAGGCGGAGCCCGGAAACCTTTCCGAGGTACAGGAATTCGTCGACGAGCATCTGCAGGCGGCCGACTGTCCTCAAAGAGCGAAAATGCAGATCGACGTCGCGGTAGAGGAGATATTCATCAACATCACAAGCTACGCATACCGGCCTGACAAGGGCAACGCGGCGGTTCGCGTCGAGATATCCGAAGCGCCGGTCACCGTTACCGTGACGTTTCTCGACCACGGCGTCCCGTACGATCCGCTTGCAAAGTCGGATCCGGACGTCACGCTGTCGGCCGATCAGCGCGAGATAGGCGGTCTCGGCATTTTCATGACGAAAAAACTGATGGACGGCGTGGAATACGAATACAAAGACGGACAGAACATACTGAAGCTGAAAAAGAATCTTTAAGGAGCGTTTACCGGTTATGAAGGCTGTCACCGGGATCATTGATCTTCATATGCATACGAATACGTCGGACGGGACCGACACGCCCGACGCGCTTCTTTCGCGCGTCAGGGACGCCGGCATCGGTCTGTTTTCGGTGACCGATCACGACTCGTTCGGCGGCTGCGTCCGCATAGCCGGGATACTTTCCGGCTCGGATCCTGATTTTCTGACCGGTATAGAATTCTCCTGCAGTGACGGCCTCGGCAAATATCACATACTCGGATACGGCTTCGACACGGGATCGGAGGCGTTCTGCCGCGTCGTTGAAAAAGGGCGCCGCCAGCGGCTCAACAAGGTCGGGGAGCGTATTTCTTTCCTCGATAAAGCCTTCGGCTTCACGTTCCCGAAAGATGAACTCGACGCGCTTTACGCCGTCGAGTGCCCCGGGAAACCGCATATCGCAAACCTTATGGTAAAATACGGATACGCAGAATCGAAAGAGGAAGCGATGGAAAAATACATCAACCGCCTGCGTATGCCGGACGAACACGTCGGACCGCGCGAGGCGATAGAGGGCATCCTTGGCGGCGGCGGTATACCCGTACTCGCGCACCCGGCGTACGGTGACGGCGATCAGCTGATCCTCGGCGCGGAAATGGAGGAGCGCGTGAAGCGGCTCAAAAAATACGGACTTAAGGGCCTTGAGGCTTATTATTCCGGCTTTACGCCCAAGATCCGCGACCAGATGACGAAGCTTGCCGACCGCTTCGGCATGTTCGTCACGGCGGGCAGCGACTATCACGGCTCAAACAAGATCGTGAGGCTCGGCGACACGGGACTTGCCGACGTCGAGAAAATGCCGAACGGCCTCGCCCGGTTCCTTGACGCCGCCGGAGGTAAGATAATACACGGCGGCTGAGACGATGAAAAAAGATATAATCACACAGCGCCTGAAGTTTTCGCCGCTGAGACGGTGCGACAAAGACGATCTGATCGGCATGCTGACGGATCAGCGGATCAGCGAAACGTATATGGTGCCGGATCTGCAAAGTGAACAGAGCCGCAACGCAATGTTTGACCGGTTCTTTGAATTCACCGCTTCCGCCGACAGGTTCGCTTACGGCATATACGCGGACGGCAGACTCGTCGGCGTGATACACGAGGTCGACGCCGGCGAAGGTTGGGTCGAGCTCGGATATTTCATAAAGACGGCGGAGAACGGAAAAGGATACGCGACGGAAGCGCTGCGCGCGGCTGTCGGCGAGCTGTTTTCTCAAGGGTATATGACCGTCAGGGCGGCGGCGTTCGAGGAAAATGAAGCAAGCCTTCGCGTTATGGAAAAATGCGGGATGAAACGGACGGGACAGACCGAGACAGTCTCATACCGCGACCGTGACCGCGTCTGCGTCTGCTGTGCGATAAACAAAAATGAAAACTGATACCGGACGTCGTTGTCCGCGGAGGTAAAATGAAAAACGGAACGATAAAGCTTATATCCGCGCTGCTCGCGCTCGTATGCGTGCTCGGCGCGCTTTCTGCGTGCAAAAAGAATACGCCCGTCGTCTCGGGTCTCGGTGTGATTCACGAGCCGGAGTTCGGCGGAGTATATATCAAGATAACGATCGACGATTTCAACGCGAAAGGCTTTGAATACGGTGACAGCGTAAAGGTCGAATTTTCAAACGGCTGCGTGCTCGACGACCTGCCGTATTATAACGGCTATTACACGCTGACCGGAAGCCCGCTTCTCATCGCTTATCCCGGTTACGACTACGTCAAGGCCGCGATAAACAACGGAGACGATCTGTGGGTCGTCGCCGGACTGAAAGAAACGGACACCGTGAGCGTAACGCTGTGCGAGTCCGGCAAATACGCCGCGATACAGAACGCGAGAAACATCAGCTATCTCGACGAACGCGAACGTTTTCCGAGCGACGAGGTGTTCGCGAATTTCAGAAACATAACCGTCGGCAATATAAAACCGGGAGTGGTTTACCGCTCCGCTTCGCCGTGCGACAATCAGCATAACAGAGCGACCTACACGGACGCGCTGATGCGCGCCGCCGGCGTCAGTTGTATCCTCGACCTTGCCGACAGTGACGAAAAAATACAAAAATACATCAGCACGGACGGCTTTTCCTGCGAGTACTTCATGACGGTCTACGAGAATGCCGGCGTTATCCCGCTTGCGCTGAATATGAACTACAGCTCGGCGGAGTTCAAGGCGAAGGTAGCCGACGGGCTCGTCAGAATGACCGGGAAGGACGGACCTTATCTCATCCACTGCACCGAGGGCAAGGACAGGACGGGCTTCGTGTGTCTTCTGATCGAGGCGCTCTGCGGCGCCGGATACGGCGAGATCGTGGACGACTATATGATCACATACGACAACTATTATCAGATCACAAAAGAAAAAGATAAAGAGCGCTACGACGTCATAGTCGAAAGCGTGCTCGATCCGATGATCGCGGCTGTGGCGGGAGAGGGCGTCGATATAAAGACCGCGGATCTTTCCGCGTGCGCCGTAGATTTCTTAAAAGACGCCGGTATGAGCGAAGCGCAGATCGACGCGCTTAAGGCGAAGCTGACTGAATAAACCGGGCCGATGCACGATATCTGGAATCCGTGGCACGGCTGCGTCAAGTGCAGCGAGGGCTGCGAGAACTGTTATATGTATTTTCTCGACCGCGCCCGCGACCGCGACGGCGGAGAGATTTACCGGACGCAGAACGCCGATTACCCCGTGCAGAAACAGCGCGACGGGAAATACAAGATCAGAAGCGGAGAGCTGATCCGCGTCTGCATGACGTCTGATTTCTTCCTTGAACAGGCGGACGGCTGGCGCGGCGAGGCGTGGGAAATGATGCGCCTGCGGCCGGACGTCAAATTCTTCCTGCTCACAAAGCGCCCGCAGCGCGTTAAAGATCAGCTGCCCGGCTGGTGGGGAGAGGGACCTGAAAACATCATGCTGTCGGTAACGGCGGAAAACCAGCACCGCGCGGATGAAAGAATCCCGATCCTGCTCGATCTCCCGTTCAAACACAAGGGCGTTATGTGCGCGCCGTTCATCGGTCCCGTGAGCATCGGAGAATATCTCGATTCCGGGCTGATAGAACAGGTCATCTGCGGCGGAGAGAATTACGACGGCGCAAGACCCTGCGATTTCGAATGGGTAAAAGCCCTGCGCGAACAGTGCGTCGCGCACGACGTGACGTTCTGCTTCATAGAGACCGGGACGGTCTTTATAAAGGACGGCAAAAAATACCGGATACCCGGCAAACAGGTGCAGAGCAGACAGGCTTATCTTTCGGGTATGAATTACGAGGGAAAGCCGATCGAGTGGCGTCTGACCGACGCACTGGGGCTTGAAATACCGCCGGAGGCGATGTACGTGCCTCATTACCGTGAAAACTGCGCGCAGTGCGCGAGCAGGCTTATATGCAACGGCTGCTCCGACTGCGGCAAATGCGAACAATGATGCCCGGCGTACGGGCAAATTAAAACGGCGTGATCCGCCGGGATGGTGTGATATGAAACTTGATCCGATTTTTTCTGACGGCGTGGTGTTTTCCGAGGACAGACCGGTTCGCGTCTTCGGTGCGGGCGATAGCCCCGTGACGGTGCGGCTCCGCGGGGAGGAGAAGATCGTTATTCCGCAGAACGGCAGATGGCTTGCGGAGCTTCCCGCGATGAGCGCCGGTGGTCCTTACACGCTTACGGTCCTCTGCGGGGATGAAAATATTGTGATAAACGACGTTTACGTCGGCATAGTTTATCTTTTGGCGGGGCAGTCGAATGCGGAATTCACGCTCGGCGAATCGAGCGAACCCGAGTCCGGCTATGAAAGCGACCCGCTGCTTCGCAATCATTTTATTAAACGCCCGTGGATCGACCCGGACGTATTCGGTGCGGACGACGGCTGGCGCTCAGCGCGCGCGGACGACGTCGCGCGCTGGTCGGCAATAGCGTATCTGGCGGGGCGCGAAACGCGCAGGCTGACGGGAAAAGCCGTCGGCATCGTCTCTTGCTTTCAGGGCGCGTCCGTCATTGAATCGTGGCTGCCGAAGGACGTCGCGGACGGCTTCAGACTCGCCTACAGCGATCTTATGATCGACCATTATTATCCTGATTACTCCGCGTGGAACGGCAACGGTTTAATATATGAAAAAATGCTTTCGCCGCTCGCTCCGTTTTCGTTGTGCGGCGTGATCTGGTATCAGGGCGAAAGCGACACGTCGGTGCCCGAGGGACGGATCTACGACGCGGAGCTGTGCCGCTTCATGCGGACGGTCAGATCCGATTTCATGGATCCCGGTCTGCGCTTTGCCGTGATCCAGATCGCGGATTACGACCAGCGGCGCGAATACGACCCCGAGGGATGGAAGATCATCCAGAGGGCGCAGGAGCTTGCGGTCGCCGCCGACGGTCATTCAAAGCTCGTCGTCTCATCGGACGTCTGCGAGAGCACGTGCATACATCCGACGCACAAAACCGAGCTTTCGGTCCGCGCGGCAAAAGCTCTGCTCGATTGAAAAGAGAACAACAAAAGACCGGCCGTTTCAATACGGCCGGTCTTTGGTTTACATGTTTATTCTGCGTATACGTTGACGCGCTTCTTGCCGCCGGCGGCTATGTCGAATTTGACAGTGCCGTCAGACAGCGCAAACAGCGTATCATCGGAGCCGCGGCCTACGTTGAGACCGGGATTGATGTGCGTACCGCGCTGGCGAACGAGTATGTTGCCCGCGAGAACGTGCTGTCCGTCGCTCCTTTTGACGCCGAGCCTCTGGGCGCGGCTGTCACGGCCGTTCTTGGTAGAACCGACGCCTTTTTTATGCGCGAAAAACTGCAAGCTGAGTTTTAACATTGCTTTTTCCTCCTGCATTCAGATTTGCTGCACCTGCTCATCTACGTCCAAATATTCGTAATAATCCTCGATCATATCATGCAACTGGTGATAATAGCCGAGCATCAGAGAGGCTATGGCGTAATTTTTCTTCTTATCGCTCTCGTACTGCGGGAGCGCGCCTCTTGCTATGACCTCTATATCCGTGCTCTCCTCGTCTATCCTGTAATCTATCGGAGAGGCGAGAGCCACTTCAACGGTGTTGATGATAAGCATCGTCATCGCGGATATCGCGGCGCAGACAATGTCCTTGCCGGCGTCCTCGTATCCGGAGTGACCCGTTTCACGGAAGCCGTAGTAAATACCGTCCTCCGTCTTGTAAAAGGTGATTTTGGTCATTACGCGTTGATCGCTTCTATTTTGAGCTTGGTGTAAGGCTGTCTGTGGCCTTGTTTCTTCTTCTCGTTCTTCTTGGATTTGTATCTTATGACGTAGATCTTCTTGGTCTTACCGTTCTTTTCAACGGTTGCGGTGACGGTGGCTCCGTCGACCGTGGGAGTACCTGCAACGAATCCGGCGTCGGTAGATACTGCGAGCACGCGGTCAAACGTATAGGTGTCACCCGACTCGACGTCGAGCTTTTCCACGTAAATGGAATCACCTTCGCTTACTTTGTACTGCTTACCGCCTGTTTCGATGATAGCAAACACGAATTTATCCTCACTTTCCATAAGACTCGCTGTCGCAGGTAATCCGTTTCGGATATTTATGACCTGATTCCATGCGGCAAAACATTATAACCCATCGAATCGTTTTTGTCAATCCCGACGGGAAATATAATTGTAAACAATATGTTAAATCTGCTTCTCGGCAGCCTTCAGCGTGTTTTTCAGCAGCATCGTTATCGTCATCGGGCCTACGCCGCCCGGCACCGGCGTGATCGCCGACGCCTTTTCAAAGCATCCCTCATAGTCGACGTCTCCGGTCAGTTTGCCCTCCGGCGTGCGGTTGATCCCCACGTCTATTATAACGGCGCCTTCTTTTATCATGTCGGCGGTGACGAAGCCGGCTTTTCCGATAGCGGAGACGAGTATGTCCGCGCGCCGCGTGTGCGCCGGCAGATCCGCGGTCTTCGAGTGGCAGACGGTCACGGTGCCGTTTTCGTGCATCAGAAGCGCCGCCATGGGCTTGCCGACAATGTTGCTTCTGCCTATCACGACGCAGTCCTTGCCCGCGGCGCTGATACCGCTGCGCTTGAGCAGCTCCATGACGCCCGCCGGCGTGCAGGGCAGAAAATCATAATCGCCCGTCAGTATCCTGCCGACGTTTTCGTATCCGAACGCGTCGACGTCCTTTGACGGATCTATCGCGCAGATCACCTTCTTTTCGTCGATCCCGGACGGCAGCGGCAGCTGAACGAGGATCCCGTTCACGCCGGGGTCGCGGTTGAGTCTGTCGATCAGAGAAAGCAGCGTTTCCTCGTCCGTGTCGGAGGGAAGACGCAGCACGTCGGAGCCGATGCCGACTTCATTGCACGCGCGCTCTTTGTTTCTTACGTAGACCTGAGACGCGGGGTCGTCCCCGACGATCACGACGGACAGAAACGGCGCCCTGCCGTGCTCCGCGCAAAACGTCCCGACCTGCTCCTTTATCTCGGCGCGGATCTGCGCCGAGATAGCCTTGCCGTCAATTATCTTCGCCATTTTTCTCCTCCGGAATCTCCTCGGGCTCGGCTTCTTCCTCGCCCTCTGTATCCTCCGGTGTATCCGGCTTTTCTTCCGGCTCCTCTTCGGATCCGTCCGGATCCTCTTTATCACCGGTTTCGCCCTCTTCTTTCTCGTCCGGTTCGTCCGGATCTTCGCCGTCTCCGGTGGTTTCGGCTTTTGCGGCCTTTTCAGCTTCCGCGGCCGCGAGTTCAGCGGCTATCTTTTCGGCTTTTTCGCCGTAATACGCGCAGGAATTGATCTTGTCAGGATCTTTCTTCGCCCTTATGCCGAGTATAATCATCAGAATGATGCCGCCGACGAAGCAGAGGAATCCTACGACCATCGAGATACGGATCTTCGTGCCCGGTATGAACAGCGAATCGGTGCGCAGCATTTCGATGAACGCGCGGCCGAGGCCGTACCACGTAATATACATCAGAAACATCTGACCGTCGAATTTACGGCGCTTGTACAGCAGGTTTATTATAACAAAACCGATCACGTTCCAGAGACATTCGTATAAAAACGTCGGATGTACGAAGCCGTTCGGGTCGATCTGAACGCCGAGCGATTCGATTTCGGCTTTGTTTTTCGTCAGGTATTCGACGGT
>JAGDCE010000090.1 GCA_017958705.1 Clostridia bacterium | reverse complement strand
TGATCATGAATACGCCTCCAATCCGCTGGATTTGCAGTTATTATAGCATACAAAAATCTCTTTGTCAACATTTTTGTCCTTCTTAATACGCACAAAAATGCCATTATTGACATTTTTGTATTTCTTAGGACATACAAAAAACACTTATTGACACTTTTGTATTTCTTTGAACATACAAAAATGCTTATTCTGCTGTCGTCATGACGTGCATAGGAAGAAAAGCGCCGGCCGATTCCTGATGGGGATGCGGCCGGAAATATTATTTTTCGTTTTGCTTCGAGATTTCGTCGAAACCGTTGTTTAACGTATGAAGACGCAAGACGGCCGACGGTTGCGGAAAGCCGGGATTACGGATCGGTTCAAAGTCAGGATATCGGGGAGGTGATCGTATGGATGATGAAGGGTATGAACGGTATCAGGCCTTTCTGAATGGAGACGCGGCCAGCTTTGACTGGCTTGTGGTCCGCTACAGAAACGGACTGACAGGATTTCTTCAGAGGATCCTGCGCGATTACCATTCCGCGGAAGAACTGGCGGAGGACGTTTTTGTCTCCCTGTACTTCAAAAGACCTGTGCTGTCCCCCGGATCAAATCTCAGAACGTGGCTGTATTCCGCGGGAAAGAACAAGGCGATAAACCACATAAGGTGGAAGGAAAGACACAAGACCGTGGAACTGTCCGAAATCGACGCCTCAGGCGGCGATGAAGACACTGTCCTTCACAGCCTCTATCTGGATGAGAGAAAGATAGCGCTTCACAGGGCGCTTGACGAGCTTCCCGTCAATTACAGGCTTGTTCTGCATCTTCACTATTTCGAATCCATGACGGCGGGGGAGATCTCGTCGATCATGAAACTGAAGCCCAGAGCCGTTTCCGACGCGATCTACAACGCGAAAAAGGCTCTGCGCGCAGTCATTGAAAACGGAGGTGAAAAATATGAAATCATTCGATCAGACACTTGAATCCGTACACGGTAAGATCAGAGAAACCGAAGTTAAGATCGAGAGGCGTAAAAGGTGCGCGGCGGTGATACTCTGCTCGGTCGCCCTTCCGTGTCTCGTGATCGGAGCGGCTCTTTCGGTCTTCTACGGGAGCGCCGTTTTCCGGTCATCTCGCCCGGGAGTATTGACAGACAGCCCGGAGACCGGCTCCGCGGCGCCTGTTGAAACGTCGGCGGGCGGAGATACCGCGCGGGATGAAACGGGGATCTCTACAGATATCGAGCCCGGCATCTATCCCCAGGTGTGGAAAAAACTGAACGCGGCGATCATCAGATGGGGGGAGCGGACAGACGGTGACCGGCCGTCCGATTGGGATTGGCTTATATCCTGGGAATCCGGCGAGCCGGTCCCTTACAAAAAGATCAATTATTACGCCGTTCCGGTGACCGTTCTGAAGGTTTTTTCGCAGACGGTGTCCGGCGGGGATATTGCCGATCGCGGCCTGGGCTTTTACGACAGTACAGCTGAGGGACAGGCGATCGAACGGGCAGGAGTGATAATGATCCCCGAAAGCCTGCTGGAAACGGCAAAACCGGGAGGCGAAGCTCTCGTCTTCGTGGATGTCAAGTCAAGAATCGTCTGCGATCCGGAGGGCAAACCGCTGATGACGGACGGTCCGGACGGAAGCAGGGTGCCGGAAGTCGAATACATTCTGGAGCTTAAGCCTGCTGCGCGCGATTCGGCCATGGACAGTTACGCCGTTTTTCCCTTGATCAACGGGATTCTGGAGATACCTGAAAGCGCATATATGATGCATGAAGGACAGAGAGACGGTTACCGGCTGCCACTAATGGAATATCTTGAAACGGCAAACCGGATAGTGAAAAGAGAGGGTCTGGATATCCCGCTCTTTGAGAGCGGAGCGGATACAGATGATCTTGATCGTTTTTTCGCCTTTGTTGGAACCTGCGATTATTCCCGGTGACCGCCTCTCCGCCGAGCAGGTAGTCGAAGTTGTTATGTGCTGAATTTCAATAATTGCCGGCCGCTTCCCGATGGGGATGCGGCCGGTTTCTTTGAAGTTGTTTCGTAAAAAACGGTAAATGCCGGGGCAGGTCATTGAGGGACGTCGTCGCCGTATACAGGGTATGACTCGTCAGGAATGCCGGGAATCGCGCAGATCCTGCACATACAGCGGTCGCCCTTGTCTTCGCGGTAGATAACGAATTCGTGATCGTGAGGATAAGCTTCTTCGGGACACCC
>JAGDCE010000089.1 GCA_017958705.1 Clostridia bacterium | reverse complement strand
CTCTGTCCTGCGTTTTCTGTCAGAACAGCCCGCTGTCGTACGGATGCGCGGGAAAGGCGGTGACGGTTGGGCGGCTGTCCGAAATATTCAAAGAGCTTGAGGACGCCGGCTGTCACAATATAAATCTCGTTTCACCGACGCCGTACGTGAACGATATAATCAGGGCGCTCGACATTTACAGGCCGTCGGTGCCGATAGTTTATAACACGTCGGGCTACGAGCGGACGGAAACTCTGCGGCGGCTCGACGGGTACGTCGATATATATCTGCCGGATTTCAAGTACGTGAGTCCGGATCTGTCGGGCAGATATTCCGGCACACCGGACTATCCCGGAATCGCCGCTGAGGCGCTGTCCGAGATGCTGCGCCAGTGCGGAGGCTGCGAATACGACGGCGACGGCATGATGCGGCGCGGCGTGATAGTGCGCCACCTCGTCCTGCCCTCTCACAAAGACGAGAGCATAGCGGTGCTGCGGTATCTGCACGGCCGTTACGGCGCAGATAAGTTCCTTCTGTCGCTTCTTGCACAGTACGTGCCGATGTACGGCGCGAGGGAATTCCCGGAAATAAACAGAAAACTCACAAAATATGAATACCGCCGCGTCGCGGACGAAGCGCTGCGGCTCGGGTTCCGCGGATTTTTCCAGGATCCCGGCTCGCAGGATCCCGGCTATACGCCGGCGTTCGATCTGACAGGCGTTTGATCAACATTGACAAAGGAAAAGATTGCAATGAAAAAAGTGATCTCGCTGCTTCTCGCACTGGCGACCGCGGCGGCGGTACTCGCCGGATGTACGGAGGCCCCCGGCGACACCTCCGCCGACTCTACCGCCGGCGTGACGGAGCCGGTAAGCGTCGTGCTGTCGGATGACGGCAAAACGGTGACCGTGAAATTCAAAAACGTCGGCAGCGGACTCACATCGACGTCCGGCGGCGCATCCGTCGCGGGCTTCTCGATCGGCACCGCGAACAAGACGAATAACTGCGAGGCGAAGATCATATCCGCCGACACCGTGGCAGTGCACGTGCCGGACGACGCGAAAACGACGATGCTCGCATATGCGTTTGAGAACACCGTTACGGAAAAGAGCGCGCAGCTGTACAGCTCGACAGGACTTCCGGCGCTCGCGTTCATGGTCTCGCCCGAAACCGCTCAATAAAATAAAAGATCCCGGGATCAGCAGATCCCGGGATTTTTTATCGCTTATTTTTTCTTTCTGTTCTTGGCAAGAACGTATATACCGACTCCGGCGAGCGCGAGTGCGAGGACTCCGATCACTATGGTGAGGATGTTAAGCAGCACGGAATTCGATCCGCCGCCGTCGCCTCCGGTCGTTTCGGCGTCATTTGTATCACCGTCGCCGGTGCCGGGCCCGGCGGGCGTAAACGATACCGCGAATATCTTCATCGCCTTCTCCTGTTCGCCCTTGCCCTCGGCTATATTCTCTACCGTGCAGATGTAGTAGAATACGCCTTCTTTGCTGTTGTCGGGTTTATATTCGGGTGAATCCGGCGCGTCGGCTATCTCGGTGGACTCGTAAGTACCTGACAGTCCGGCTTTTTCCGGATCGACGTCCACGGTGTACCACTTGTAATGGAGCGTACCGCCGTCGGAAACGGACGCCTTGACGGTCAGCTTCACGTCGTCGCCGACGTGCGCGACGATCTCCTCGCGCCTGCTTTCAAGCTTCGGATATTCCGCCGGTTCGGGCACGTGCACGGTGAGCATCGCGAGAGCGGACGAATCGTAGATGTCGCTGCCGTTCGCGATATTGCAGAAGAAGATCTTGCCGTCAAGCTCCGGCAGCGCCTTCACGGTGAGCGTGTCGGTGTCGATGCCGGAATACACGTCGGGATCGTCGCCGAGCGGGACCACTTCTCCCTTATCCTTGTCGAACATGTACCAGCGGTAGCTTTTAGCGTTGTCCGCCTTTACGCTGAAATTCACCGTCTCGCCCGCTTCAGCCTCGACGTCCTTCGGCTGTTCTTTTATGACGACGGGATCCTCGCCGGTGAACGTGACTTTCACGTACGGTTTTTCATCATACAGATTGTCGAAATCGAACTCGTCGCTCGTATGATTGTTTACCACGCAGGTATAATACCTCGTTATCTTGTTTTTCCCGCCGGTCAGCGTCAGAAGCGACGAGGTCTCGCCGGTGATCTTTTCGTTTATGCTGTCCGGAGAGTCGCCCGCGTACCACTGATACGAAAGCTCGCCCTTGTCCTTTTCGGGGTCTACCTTAGCCGTCACGATTATGTTTTGAGTCATTCCGTTGTGGAGCACTATTTCGCTGTGATTGAACTCTATCACGTTTTTCGGATCGTACACCGTCATTTCGGTGACGCCGGTCTCGTAATAGTAGCTGTAAGCGCCGTAGTTGATGAACACCTGGCAATAATAGTAAAACGTGCCGGTCCCGGTCGCGTAACCGTCCGCCATCAGCACGGGATCGGTCTCGTACGGGAGCAGCGTTCCCGTCGCCTTGTCTCCGTCCGGCGTCTGGAACCAGTAATACTCCACGTCATTGTCGGTATAACCGGCGTCTTTCGGTACCAGTACTTCGCAGAACAACTTCACAAGTTTATTGTGTCTTACCGAAAATTCCGCGATGAGCGAAATATCCGCCTGCGCGGGCGCGGTATCGCTGATGCGGATCAGCGCAGGATCGCACTCCTTCGAGCCCGCGGCGTTTGACACGGTGCAGAACACGGCCATGTTGTTCTTCAGATATATCATATTGTCGATTATAACCGAATACTTGACCTGATCGTCGCCGAGCTTTTCGTTTTTGAAGGAGACCTTCATCTTCCCTGTGGTATCGAGGTTCTGGAATTCTTCGATCCCGGAGAGTTTGCTGAGTTCGTAAGATTTTGACGCGCCGATCTCGTTTGTGCGCAGGACCCAGCTGAATCGCAGATCCTTACCCTGCGCGGCTGCGCTGAGGACAACTCTATCGCCGGTTCTTACCGTCGCCGCGACAGGCTCGTATATGAGCCTCGGCAGCTCGGCGTCGGCTGCGGACGCAAAAGATCCGACCGAAAGCGCCGGGAGTATGAGAAGCAGCGATATGAAGACTGCGGTGATCTTTTTCATGCCTTTACCTTCCTTACCGGGTTTTTTCTTTTATTTTATCACGAAATAAAGCCGTTGTCAACGGTTTTTTTGCCGTTGCGTCGTTTCTCCGGTCTGAAAAGCTTCGCCGGAGACGAAGATCGCCCGGCGTCAGAAGACTCCGGGCGATCTGTCAGTTCGTTTTATTTCTTCTTTCTGTTTTTTACAAGGACGTAGATTCCAACGCCCGCGAGCGCAAGCGCAAGGACTCCGACCACGGCCGCAAGTATGACGACCGCGATGCTTCCGTGCTCAGCCGCGCTTCCGCCGCCGTCAGTCGTGGCGGGCGGATCGATCGCGCCGTTGTCCGTCGAGGAGGCGGTGTCGCCGGTCGTCGTATCCTCTTCGGTTTCGGCGGGCAGGAATTCAACCGTGAAGATATCCGTCACGAATTCGCTCGGTTCCTTCGTTCCGCCGACGGTGCGTATCGTGTAAGTGTAGATGAATTTGCCCGCTTTGGTGTTGTCGGGTTTGCACTGCAGACCAGTGGCGAACGGCGTCAGAACCTCGCCGCCGTCTTCCTTGACGTACCAGTTGCATTCGAGCTCTGCGCCTTCGGGCGCCTTTGCGCTGACCCAGATATCGACGTCGTCTCCGACGTGCGCGACGACGTTAGGCGATCTGTCGATGAGTACCGGCACGGACCAGACGGGCTCCTCCTTTACCGTAAGCAGGGCGCTGTCGGACCTCGAAACCACGTCGTCAGGACTTGTTACCTCGCACAGATACTTCGCCCCGTTCATGTCAAGACTCGGGTAGACCGTAAGGAACGGAGTCGTCTCACCTTCGACAAGATTAGGATCGGGATTCTCAAGCTCAATAGGCGTTTCCGATCCCGGAGCTATGTAATACCATTGGAACGTCTTCGCGTTTTCGACTTCTACCGTGAACGTCGCGGGATTTCCCTCTATGACTTCAACGTCGGCGGGCTGTTTTTTGAAGGTCACGCCCTTCTTGCCGGTGTAAACGACCTTGACGTACGGATTATTGTCCTTTGAATTGTCGAATTCGAAATCGTCGGTCGTGTGGTTGGTGACGATGCAGGTATAGAATCTCGTCGCGCTCCAGTTGGCGCCGGTGATCTCGATCGCGGGAGACGTCGCGCCGGGCACCTCAGTCGACATATCGTACGGCGACATGCCCATGTACCACTGATACGTCAGCGTGCCTTTGTCCTTTTCCGGCTCGACCGTCGCCGTTACGGTGACGGTTCCTTTTTCGCCGTCGTTCAAGACCAGCTCGTCTTTATCGAATTTGATCACGTTCTTCGTCTCGTACACGGTCATTTCCGTGACGCCGGTCTCGTAATAGAAGTCGGTTATTCCCTTCTTTACGTATATGCTGCAGTAGAAATAGTATGTTCCGGCCGTCGGCGCGTAAGCCTCGGCCATGAGGACCGGGTCGTGCTCGTCAAGCGAAAAGCCCGCGGCCTTGTCGCCGTTCATCGTCTGATACCAGTTGAATTCGACGTCGTCGTCATTGTATCCCGCGCCGCTCGGAATGATCGTATTGGCGGCGAGTTTTACGAGTTTTTCAATTCTGACGGAGAATTTCGCCAGCATCTGCACGTTCATCTGTGCCGGCGCGGTCTCGCTCGTATAGATATACGCGGTGTCGCACACGGCGGATCCGTGCTCGTTGGAGACGGTGCACGTCACGGCGGCGCCGTA
This sequence comes from Clostridia bacterium, assembly GCA_017958705.1. Lineage (GTDB taxonomy): Bacteria > Bacillota > Clostridia > Oscillospirales > CAG-272 > UBA1248. The sequence goes on along the minus strand of JAGDCE010000089.1, from coordinate 5,790 downwards.
GTTGAAGTCGATGATATTATCGATTATGAGCTGATGGCTCACTCTGTTGTTTTCAAGTTTTTCTTCCTTGAAAGACACTTTCATCTTGCCTTTGCCGTCAAGCGCCTGGAAACCGTCTATGGCTTCCTTATGGTCGATATAGAAGGTGTGGTCCTGACCGGCCTCGCTTGTCGCTATTACCCAGGCGAAACGGAGCCCTTCACCTTCGGCGACCACGGTCAGCACAGCCTGTGAGCCTGTTTTGATCGTCATCGTTATCGGTTCGTAAACCAGCTTCGGAGGCTCATACCCGGAGGCGCTGACCGGAGTCGTGATCATAAGCGACGGAAGTATGAGAAGAAGCGATATAATGACAGCCGTTATTTTTTTCATGACTTTTCCTTCCTTAATACGTTTATTTTTTATTATTTTACCATGTGCCGTACCGCTTTTCAATGATTATTTATTGTATAATTGTGTCTGCATTATTAACTTATATGTTTCGAACCGCATAAAAACCGCCCGGTATCAGCCGGTACCGGGCGGTGCGTCAGGGTGTTTTATTTCTTCTTTTTATTTTTGACAAGCACGTAAATGCCGACTCCGGCAAGTGCGAGCGTGAGCACTCCGATCAGTGCGACAAGCACGACCGTGATGACGCTTACGCTGCTGTGCGCGCTTTCACCGCCGTCCGACGTTACGGCGCCGGTTTGGCTTTCGTCCGCGGTCGAGTCGGGGCCGGTTTCCGCGGGCAGGTAGACGACTCTGAACAGGACGGACTTGTATTCGCTTTCGCCTCTGCCCTCTCCGGCGCTGACCATAACCAGCTCATAATCGAATATGCCTTCAACGCTCGTATCGGGTTTATATTCGAGTCCCGAGTAGACCATTTTCTTCTCTGAATCGTCCGCGCCGTTTTTCTTCATGAACCATCTGGAGTCGATATGTGCTCCGTCCGGCGCTTTCGCGTCGACTCTGAGCGTCAGATCGTCGCCGACGTACGCCTTGATATCGTATTGCGGATATACGCCGATTACCTCGGGGACATCCCAACGCTGAGCCTCTTTGACCGTGAGAGAAGCGATATTTGTCCGCAGCGTCGTTCCGCTCGGCTCTTCAATTTCGCAGAAAAATCCGGTATAGTTGAAATCGGTCAAATCGTCGGGCGTGTGGATGGTCAGCGTATCTGTGTTCACGCCCTCCGCGATACTCGTCGACGCGCCGTCGAGCGCGACCGGGAAGTCGCTGTCGGAGGGGATCACATACCACAGATAACTGATCGCGTTTTCCGCTTTCACGCTGAAGACCGCGTCTTCTCCCGCCGTGACTTCCGCGTCGTGCGGCTGTTCGGTTATCTTCGCGCCTTTCATGCCCGTGAATACGACTTTGACGTACGGCATTTCATTCGACAGGTTGTCATATTTGCAGTTATCATCGGTCGTGTTCGTCACTATGCAGGTATAATACGTCACCGAGGGCACGTTCGGGCCCATGAGCGTCATGGACGCGCCGTTTTCGCCGGGTACCAGTATAGACATATCGTCCGGGCTGTAACCGAAGGCCCACTGATAAGTAAGCTCGCCTCTGTCGGATTCGGGGTCGACGGTCACGGTCATATTGACCGTGCCCTCCTGGTCTTCGTTCAGCGTCAGTACTTCTTTATCGAACGTAACGATATTCTGCGGATCGTAGACCTTCATGTGCGTGACGCCGGTCTCGTAGTAGAAGTCCGTTATGCCGTATCTTATGTATATGCCGCAATAGAAGGCATGCGGCCCGGGCGACGTGGCATAGGCGTCCGCCATAAGGACAGGGTCGTGCTCGTCGAGCGGGGCGGAATTATCCTTCGTTCCGTCGTACGACTCGTACCAGTTGAATTCAAGGTCGTCGAAATCGTATTCGGCGCTGTTCGGGATCAGCGCGTTTGCGGCGAGCTTGACGAGTTTTTCGCGGCGCACGGCAAATTCCGCGATCAGCTGTAAATCCATCTGCATCGGCGCGTTGTATCTCGTATAGACGTACGCGGGATCGCAGTTTTTGTAGCCGGCGTCGTTCGCCACCGTGCAGGTAGCCTTCGCGCCGTAGTTGAATTCGATGATGTTGTCGATTATGAGCTGATGTCTGACCTTTTTATCGCCGAGATCCTCGGTTTTGAACGAGACTTTCATTTTTCCCTCGGAGTCGAGAGCCTCGAACGCCTTGATGCCGGCGTCTTTTGTGAAGTCAAACGTATGATCTTTGCCGTCTTCGCTCGTCTGCATGAGCCAGCTGAATTTCAGCCCGTCTCCGCTCGCGGTTACGCTGACCACCGCCTGACTGCGCGTCTTCACCGTCATGGTGAACGGCTCGTAAATCAGTTTGGGCAGCTCGCTCTCGGACGCCGACGCCGTGAACGTGACGGCGGAAAAGCACATTGTCACAACAAGCAGAAATACCATGATCCTTTTCATTTTCGCAGCACCTTTCGTTTAATATATCTTTTTGTTAATTTTAACATATGATAAATGCATATTCAATACATCTTTTTGACAAGATTTAGAATTGTATGTTTCTTATCGGGTACAATATTTTGCCCCAACGTCTTGACTTGTCGAAAAAAAGGTGTTATAATAAGAAAAAAACGGGGAGCGATGCAGCCATGAAAATGAGAGTCATTTATTTCTCTTCAAAAAAGAAGATCCTCGATCTTGCAGATCACCTGTCAAAGAATTCCGACGATTACAAGCCTGACAAGATCCCGCCGGACTATTCTCTCGATAAGGAAAAACTGCTCGTGCTCGGCATGTCGCAACTTTCAAAACTGCCCGACGAGGTCCGCCGCTTCATCACGAATCTGCGGCCGGGCGTAGTCAAAAACGTCGCGCTGTACACCGACAGACCGGAAAAAGAGGCGTCCGAATTCATCGCCAAGCTGCGCGAGAACGACACCAACGTGATCGACGACGTGCTTTACGTAAAGAGCGAATTCCTGCCGTTCAAAAAAGCGTCGGACGAGGAGAAAAAGCAGGCTGACGAATGGTTTGAGCGCATTCTGCCGCGCCTTAAATGACGGAAATAAATACCGCTCATAAAATCACCTCGGCCGGAAAATAATATAACCGCGGGCGTCATGCCCGCGGTTTTATCAATCCAAAGGAGCTTTTGTGATTTTGAAAAAGATTATTACAACGGTCCTGACGCTTGCCGTCATCGCGGTGCTGACCGTGAGCGCGGCGGCAGTCGGCCATACCTCTGCCGATCAGGTCTTCGGTGCGGACGGCGCGACCGACATCGCATCGATCGGCAACAACGACGTCACCGGCACCGATCTCGGAGTCATTACCGACAGTGCGATCACGCTCTGGGGCTGGTACGCCGACGAGGGCAAAATAACCGAATTCGGCTACCGTTACGGAGACAACGTCGTGCTCGGTTCCCCGAAGTATAAGGGCGGCGACGACGCGGTCATCGCCGGTCAGGCGGCGGCGCTCGGCTACGCCGACGGCGAATCGGTCCGTTTCAGGATCGAGAACATCCCGGTCATGAAGGGCGAGAACGTCGAGCTTTACGCCGTGGCGAAGCTTGAGGACGGACAGACCGTCGATATCTGGCGTCTGACGTATTCAAGCGAAAACGGACAGGAGCCGGCGCAGACGACCGATCCCGGCACGACGGCGCCGGACGTGACGCCGCAGAATCCGCAGACGGCCGACGCGTCCGTCGCGGCGATGATGCTCGCTGCCGCGGCGGCGCTGCTCGGCATGACCTTCATCGGACGCCGCAAAGCGTAAATGAATGAAGACGCCCGTGGGACGGGCTAATGAAGGAATGAAGACGCTCCTTCGGAGCTGATTAAGGAACGCGGGTGTCTTCATTATACCGACAAAAAAGCAGACTGATTTTGATTTCAGCCTGCTTTTATTAAGTGCGCACTTACTGACTTTTAGCTTACAAAAAGGGCTTTCCCGATGCGAATTGCGGCGAAATCATTTAAAATAATGATTCTCGTCATAAGAAGAACCGTCTCTGATTACGATCCTTCCACCTCCACTTCCAATTCGGTAGAAAACACCGGCTTGTCGATAACAATTCCTCCGTAAGCACAATTTGCCTTAACCTCAACTTTTAATACGGCTTTTCCGGGTTTTAATCCCGTAATTTTAAGTCCGGAAACTTCAACAATATCGTTACCATTTATTACTTCAACTTTTTGATCAGTCCATTCAACAATAGGCGTACCGGTTGTATCGGGATAAATAATCTCAATATCAGCAGAAGATCCTTGAATCAACGGATTAGGCTCATAAACTGCAACGATATTCTCAGTCGGTAATACAGGATCACAGCCATAAAATACGCTCAAACAAAACAATGAGATTAAAATCATAAAGAAAGTTTTTCTCATTTAACACCCCTTTTTATATATCATAGTTACTATTATTGCATTTTTAAAATGGCGAATTCAGCTTTTTCAATCAAGATACAGCGGTATGATCTCTTTACGTATCAGATCGAGCGGCATATCGTGGCCGAGGACGCACAGCGACAGCCGCTTTTCCGGGAAGATATAGACGCACTGACCGTACGCGCCGCCGGTGATGAAGTATCTGCCGGTCGACGAATTCGTGAAGCCGTATCCGTACTGCCCGCGCTCTCCGCGGGCTTTTTCTATCCACTCCGGCGTCAGTATGCGCCGGCCTTCGAATTCTCCGCCGCAGGCGAGCATCAGCCCGTACGCGCACAGATCGCGCGCCGTAGCGAACAGTCCGGTGCCGCCGAGAGTGTGGTTTTTCGGGCAGGAGCCCCACGCGTGTCCGCGCCACCTCAGCACGTTGAACATCCGCTGCTGCAGAAATTCCGCGAGCGTCATGCCGCTGATCTTCTCGACGACGAGCCCGATCAGATAATAGTTCGTGTCGCAGTAGACGAACGGTCCCTGTCCCGGTTCGTGCACGATCGGCAGACCGAGCACGTACGACGCGAAATCGTCGTGACCGTCAGCCCAGAAGTCCATGACGTCGATATCGACGTTGGCTTCGGGTCCGACTCCGGTCCTGTGGCGCATGATATCGCACAGCCTGACCGATTCCCATTTTTTATCATAGCCCTGCGGGAAATATCCGGATATATGTGAATACAGCGTGTCCGTGTCCTTCAGCTTCCCCTCGGCTTCAAGTATGCCGACGGCGCAGGAGGTCACGGATTTTGACAGCGAATACGTGTTGTGCGCGCCGGCTCCCATACGGAACTGATGCTCGGCATATCCGTTCTCCGTCATCTCCGCCGCCATATACGCGCCCGGCGCGTTATCTTCAAGCAGGGATACAAGTTTATTCCATTCAGTCATTGTTCTTCAATACCTCTGCGAACAGATAATTGCTCTCGTCGACTCCGCCGGATAAGCTTTTCGTCGTTTTTACACATATAATATATGATCCGTCGGGAAGCACGGAGAGATCGGCTTCGCCGTAATCCGTCTTTTCGCCGTTTTTCGTATAAACACCGATGAAGCTTATTGTGAATACGGCGTTTTTATCGCTGCCGTTTTTAAGCGTTATGGCGCCGTTACCGATCTGCGTCTTGGGGATACTGTCGTAATATAATGATATCAGCTCCTCAGGCGTGTGCTCCGCACCCGGTCCGCCGGCGTCCGCCGGACCGTTACCGGACCATATCAGCACCGGATACGAGTCAAGCGGCACGTTGCCGTACCTTATCGACGGCAGATACGCCGCCGGCGATTCCTTTTCGCAGCACGCAAACATCGTGAAAAGCAGCGCCGTCAAGATAAAGATGATCACCGTTTTTTTCATATCATTTCTCCTCCCAGGG